>JBGTNC010000187.1:0-2397 GCA_041743265.1 Alphaproteobacteria bacterium
ATCTGATTTGATGACAGGCTTCTGGAATAAATATGCAGATTGTTCTTTTTCATCTCTCGTATTCTTTTCCAGTCTTTAAATTCGATATGTACAGGCCGCCTGACAAAGCCGGAATGAATAAGCTGCATTTCCAACGGTGAAGATTCCGAACCCGTTGGATATTGTGCCGCAATAAAGGCTTCAGCCGCCGCAACACGGAAATGCCACCCCACTGTTTGCGGTGCGAAAGGCTCTAAATCCAAAGAGATATCTTCGGAAAAATCCATCTTTGGTAAAAAAAGGCACAGGAGCAAACCTATGGTCAACAGCCATAAAATAGCGCGCCTGCGTGTTTTTGAATCCTGCCCTTTCATACGCATCCTTTTGTCGCATCACCACCAAAGGCTTCCTCTATTCTGTCATGGCTTTCAAGATTCGGGCAGAATTAGGTGGATAATAAGGCTTGCATAAACCTATTTAACAGATTAAATTCAATCACTTATAGTAATCACACTTCTGTCTTGATTTATGTTAAATATAACTGTATAAATAATAACCCCTTCATCATCAGCATTTTCCAGCAGGCGCGTGTTCATGGATTTTGATTTTAAAAAGAAATTGGCAGAAGTACGGGCCTTTTTAACGCCCGAGAGCCTCAAAGAAAAAAAGATCGCTTACGAGGCGCAACCCGGTGATTTGGCCCTGCTGATTATCGACGTGCAGCATGAATTTTGTGATCCCACGCAAGGCCGTGGCAATACCGAGACCAAACAGGTTTCCAAACGCATCAAAGATCTGATCCCCGAATTCCGCAAGGCCGGTGTACCCGCCTATGTCATTTACTTTTCCTACAGCGAAAAGAAACCGGACCAGATCGACTTCTACCTTTTCACACCCGACAAGCAAGACGTGCTGATCGCCAAAAACGCTGACAGCGCCTTTCAAGGCAGCGATATCAAAACCATTTTGAAAGATCATCAACGCACCAAACTGCTGGCTTGCGGCTTCAACCTCAACGCCTGTGTTTTCAGCACTGTGATGGATGCCCGCAAAAACGGATTTGATGTTTGCGTTATGCGCGACCTGACCGGCAATGACAATTGCAACGACAGCAGCAGCACCAAAGAAAAAATTGCCAAGATGGAAAAAGAAGGCATACAATTCAGTGACTCCGCAACAGTATTGCAAGCCCTTGGCACCAATACCGCAAAACCTGCGAAAAAGGCCATGTAATGGAATTAAAAGACCAAATCCTGCGCACGCTTAAATATATGAGCGAAGAAGAGCAGAAGAAAATGACCATCAATTACACCCCCAAGCCGGAAGAAACGGCGCTGTTGGTGATTGATGTGCAAAAAGAATTCTGCGACCCGCGTGCAGGCCGTGGCAACCAGCGTACAAAAAGAATTTCCGAACAGATCAGCAGTATCATCCCCGAATTCCGCAAAGCGGGTATTCCGGTCTATATCGTTTATTCCAACCGCAATGCCTATAAGCCACATACGGAAGCAGAGCGTGGTTTATATAAAATTGCTGTACTGGAAGGCGACACGCTTGTTGCCAAAGAACGTGACTCTGCCTTCGCAGGTGGCCCGCTGAAAGATATTCTGGAGCGCGATAACCGCAAACTGTTGTTGACCTGCGGTTTTAACCTGAGCGCTTGCGTCTATGAAACCGTGATGGATGCCCGCAAACATGGCTTCGATGTTGCCGTGATGCGTGACTTGACGGAAAACGACACGCCTAACCAGCACAGCGAGTACTGGAAGCTTGTCAAAAAGATGGCCAAAAAAGGCGTCTGCTTCCCTTCTGCCGATGAAACGCTGAAGGCACTGCCACCGCGCCCCTAATTTCGTGCACCTGATTTCCTGCACCCTATTTCCCGCAATTGACCCACCGCTTAAACACGCCTAACATTTGCATGTGATTTTAAACATGCGGAGGCGCTTTTGGACGTCGGCAATATTCTACTCATCGTCCTGTTTTTTGCGACCATCGCGCATCTTTTATCCTTAAAAGTATGCAGCGTGACGCTGGACCACCGCACGGCCCCGCTGTTTATCAGCGGCTGGACACTGCTGGGGCTTTTGGGGGCAGCACCGTTTTTCGGCCATCTGTGGACCGAGGGCCAAGAAATATTTATCGCCCACCCCATGCTGCTGATCCTTGCCATGGCCAAGGGCATGCTGCTCTATTTGCTGTTTGTGATCAGTCAGCAATTGATGCAGGTCAGTTTATCATCGCGTCATTACGTCACACCGCTCACCATCGGCTTTATGGCGGTCATCAATAGTTTTCTGGGAGAGAACCTGTCGCCGCAACAATGGGCCGGATGTTTGGGGCTCTTCGCCCTTGCGGTCGGTTTCTTTTTTAAAGGACACCTGTCCGAACTCAGCCGCCCCAGCCGCTTGGCCTATG
>JBGTNC010000188.1:0-11646 GCA_041743265.1 Alphaproteobacteria bacterium
GAAAAACTCATGTTCCGCAACCAAAGGTTGCTCCAAATATGGACGCTGTCTTAGACGAAGGATTACTGCCCTGTGAAATCATCTCTCCGTACCTGCCCGCTCAAAACCAGTAGATAAGAAATGACTTCCAGTGACAGGGCCGCCCCCGCCTGAACCGCCCCATGGCTTTCGCATAAAATACCCTATGGTATCTTGGGCGATTTTGGACTATTTTAGGGTCAGCATGACACTCATCACAACCACAAAAGAACTGAAATCCGTCTGCACCCGTCTCAAGAAATCAACTTTCGTGACGGTGGATACGGAATTTATCCGTGAAAAGACCTATTGGCCGCACCTGTGCCTGATTCAGGTCTGCGGCGATGATGAGGTGCCCTATGCCATTGACCCGCTGGCCGAGAAGATTGACCTGAAGCCGTTTTACGAGCTGATGCAGAACAAAAAAGTTTTGAAGGTCTTTCATGCCTGCCGTCAGGATTTGGAAATTTTCTACAACGAGACCGGCAAACTGCCGACCCCTGTTTTCGACACACAAATCGCGGCCATGGTTTGCGGCTTTGGCGAACAGGTCAGCTACGAGGTGCTCGTCAACACGCTCGCGCGCAAACAGATTGATAAATCCAGCCGCTTTACCGACTGGGCCCTGCGTCCGCTGACATCCAAACAGCTGAAATACGCGCTGGCGGATGTAACACACCTGCGCAAAGTGTATCTGAAGATCATGGAGCGGCTGGAGAAAATGAGCCGCAGCAGCTGGATCAAAGCCGAGATGAAAGCCCTGATGAACAAGGACATTTATCTCACCAAACCCGAAGAAGCGTGGGAGCGCGTGCGCACCCCCAATCACCGCCCGCGCACGCTGTGCGTTTTGCGCGAAATTGCAGCATGGCGTGAACAAATGGCGCAAGATATCAACGTGCCGCGCGGCCGGATTTTAAAAGACGACGCACTGGCCGAAATTGCCACACACCCGCCCACATCGCCCGAAGCCTTGAACAAAATGCGCAACGTGCATCAAGGTTTCAGCAATAGCGAACGCGGCAAAAGCCTGCTGGAAGCCGTCAAACGCGGCATGGAAGCAGACGAAAAGAAATGCCCGAAATGGGAACCGCGCCCGACCTTCCCGCCCGGCATTGCGCCTACCATTGAACTCTTGCGCGTTTTGCTAAAATTGAAATGCGAGAATGAGCAAGTCGCCCCCAAGCTGCTTTGTACCGCCGCAGAACTTGAAATGATTGCGGCCTTTGGCAAAGACGCCAAAGTACCTGCGATGGCCGGCTGGCGGTTTAAGATTTTCGGCAAGGAAGCGCTGGCCCTGCGCGAAGGTAAATTAGCGATTGCGGTTGAAGACAGCCGTTTGAAAATCGTCAAAACCGCTTAAAACTTTTTAGGCAACGACAGACACCACACCGCGCCGCCCCATCATCTCCGCCAGATCCTGCAACGCATCCGTAATCACATCGGCGTGAAGGCCGATGGATTTCTTTTTCAAGACCAGCGTCAAAGTATCTGCCGTCACATCAAACGCCGCATCTCTCAAAAGCGATAAAGCCCCGCCGGAGAGCAAATAGCCCACGCGCATAGCGAGCCCTGCGGTAATCGCAAGCGTGATGCCGTCTTCCGTCAGCATTTTGCGGGTGGTACGCGCCACATTCTCAAGGCCCGATCCGGCATAGCGCACATAATTGGCAAGCGCCAGAAAAGCACGGCCCGGATGATCCACCCCGTAAAAGGGCAACAGCAAGATACGATCGAAGGCATGAATGGCCTGATAATCTTCATGCTCAAACCAGCCCGTATCACTAAGCAGACAGGCCGCTTCCAGATGGCGGAAAAAACCGCTGTCTTGGCCTTTGAACAACGGCATCATCCAATCCGCCATAGTTTTGAACGATTTCAAATCATCAAAACGGCTAATTTTCAGCGCAATTTTGCGGCAGCTGGAGATCAAGGCATCTTGCCGCTGTTGTGCGGGCGGCAGGGCATCATAAATTACGCCCTCACGCAGGCCTGTTGCCGAAAAGATCAGGCGGGCGGGTTGCAGTCGTGCTAACAAACGCTCCATCGCCAAGGCAGCAACGCCCATATCCTGCACACGTTTTTTTGAAAGCCCTGCGGTTTTCTCCAGCGATGCAACGCTTTGCTGCGACAGCAACTTGGAAAACGCCAAGGCATCCGGCCCCGTCATGGTGTATTGATCCATGACTTTGAGCGGATGATCCACCATGCGCATATGCGTTTTGGCCATTGACCGCCACGAACCACCCAGCGCGTAAAAATCAGCGCCTGTGCATTTGGGCAAGAAAGCAACCGTATCCAGCTGCGCATCAATCAATGCGCTACGGGCTGCATGGCCCTTGGTTGCGTGCAGGCGGTGGGAGCCGATGGGCAGGCTTTGTTTGTGCCGCACACGGTTGTTATCCACCACAATCAATTCCAAAGACCCGCCGCCGAAATCGCCGATAATCCCCTTGCTGCCAAGGCCGTTCATCATCACGCCGATGGCGGACAAACGTGCTTCTTCTGCGCCTTCCACCACTTCGATTTTCAGGCCGAATTTTTTATGCACTTGCGCAATAAAATCTGGCCCGTCTTCGGCATCCCGCAGTGCAGCAGTTGCGACCGCGCGTACATTTTTAATTCTCATGGCGGTAATCAAGGCCGCAAACCGGCCAATGCTTTGCAGGGCTTTTTCGACACCTTCAGGGCTTAAGCGGCCCGTGGTGCCCAAATCCGCGCCCAAACTACAGACATTGCGTTCATTATGGATTTTCACGGGGGCACGGTTCATACCGTCATAAACAACCAAACGCACTGCATTGGAGCCTATATCCAAGACGGCGACATAATCACGGATGGGGGAATTTTCCGGCATGGCTTTTCTTTCAACGTGCGCTCGGCTAATCTATACCTCTATCTATTAAGGAATAAAACCGGACAAGGTCAAATGAAAACGCTTTATTTGCTCAGACACGCAGAAGCCGAGGCAGGACACGGGATGTCCGATAGTGACCATGGCCGCCTGTTATCGGCCCGTGGTCGCATCGAAGCCCGCGCTGTAGGTGATTTTTTAAAAACCCAAGGCTACCTGCCCGATTTTATTCTGGCATCGGACGCATTGCGCACCCTGTCCACCGCGCGGCAGGTCGTTGAAGTCTTATTCGGCAATGAAAAAAGCCCCGTGCCCGCAAAATATGACCGCCGCCTCTATTTGGCCCCGCAAGATGCTTTGATGGCTGACATTCAAGCCGTTGAAAACGACAAGCTACAATTGCTGGTCGTCGGCCATAACCCCGGCATTGCCGAATTGGGCACATGGCTGGCAGGGGCACACGCCGATAAACTGGAAGGGTTTCCACCAGCCACCCTCGCCGTTTATCAAAGCGAAGCTGAAGACTGGGCGCTGATGTCACCAGAGAATACAAAGCTGACAAATTTCTTTACGCCGAATATCGATTAAGTTTCTTAAAAGAAACTTTGCGGATCAATATCAATTTTCATCTGGATCGCAGAAGGCACCTTCACCGCGCCCAGCCACTCGGCCAGATATTTTTGCACATTCACATCACGGCCCGTGCGGATTAAAAAACGTCTGCGATGTTTGCCGCGTAAAAACGCCAACGGCGCTTCGGCGGGGCCCAGCAGACGAATATCATCATAACGCGGTGCTTTGAGCGCCAGCATGCGGCAAAACTCGCCCAGCTTCATATCATCCGGCCCTGATAAAATCAGCGCCGCCAATTTACCAAATGGCGGCATGCCGGCGCGTTCCCGCTCCTGCCCTTCTGTCGCCAGAAAAGCATCACGGTCATTGGCAGCAAGCGCGCGTATCACACTTTGTTCTGGCATATAGGTTTGAATATACACCCGCCCCGGTTTTTCACCACGCCCCGCGCGGCCTGATACTTGATGCAGCAATTGAAACGTCCGCTCGCCGGCGCGCAAATCACCGCCCGCAAGCCCCAGATCCGCATCAATCACCCCCACCAACGTCAATGCCGGAAAGTGATGCCCCTTGGCGACAATCTGTGTGCCAACAATAATATCGACTTCCTGTCTTTCAATTCTGTGAATCGCATCGCGGATCATGTTCGGGCTGGTCACCACATCGCTTGCCAAAATCAGCGTGCGGGCATCGGGCAGCAGTTCTTGCACTTCTTCTTGAATACGCTCCACGCCCGGGCCGCAGGCGGCAAAGCTGCCTGTATCTTTGCAATCGGGGCAATCGGGCGGCATCTGGCGGGTATAACCGCAATGGTGGCATTGTAGCCTTGCAAAGCGGCGATGTTCCACCAACCACGATGTGCAAGACGGGCATTGAAACCTGTATCCGCAGGTGCGACACAGCGTCAACGGCGCATAACCGCGACGGTTTAAAAACAAAATAGACTGCTCACCCGCTGCCAGATTTTCTGTCAGCGCGGTCATGAGTGGCGGTGAAATAAACCGCTGGCGATCTGGCGGGGTTTTGCGCAAATCCACCACATGCATATCCGGCATGGTGGCACCGCCGTGGCGGGAGGGGAGATGCAGATAGGCGTATTTCCCAGCCTTAACGTTCGTCATGGTTTCCAACGACGGCGTGGCCGATACCATGACCGCCGGAAATTCCCCCAGCCGTGCACGCAGCACCGCCATATCGCGCGCGTGATACAACACACCTTCTTCTTGTTTGTAAGACGTTTCGTGTTCTTCATCGATCACGATCACGCCCAAATCCGCATAGGGCAAAAACAGAGCGGAACGTGCGCCGATCACAACCTTGGTGCGGCCTTCGCTCACACCTTGCCAGACAAGACGGCGTTGTGCGCCCGATACTTCGGAATGCCAGATGGCGGGCGCGGTGCCAAAGCGTCTTTCAAACCGCTCCAGAAACTGGCTGGAGAGGGAAATCTCCGGCAATAAAATCAAGGCCTGTTTGCCTTGCGACAGTGCCGCCGCGACCGCTTCGAAATATACTTCGGTTTTGCCGGAACCTGTCACCCCGTCCAGCAAAACAGCGGCGAATTTTTTTGCCTCTACAATCAGGTGCAACGCTTCGGCGGCTTCTTGCTGTGCTTTGGAAAAGTCCAGCTTGGGTGGCGACAAATCCACCTCCGTGCAGGGCGCGGGCGTTGTCAATTCTGCGGTTCTAATTTGGCCGACCGCTGCCATCCCCCGCACAATGGCGGCACTGCAACCTGTTGCACGTGTAATATCTACAGCGCGGCGCGGCACGCCATCTTGCAATAAATCAAAAACCTTGCGGCGTTGTTCCGACATTTTCGCCAATATTTTTTCCGGTATATTATCCGGCTTGGTATAGGCAGGCACTGTCTTGGCGGGTTCCCACGCGTCTTGCACGCTGAGCGACATCTTTAAGACAGAACCCGGATCCGACATGGTATAGCGCGCAACCCAGTCCAGAAATTCTCTATGCACATCGGGCATAGAGGGGCAGCTATCATAAACCTGCTGTACGGCTTTCAATTTCTTGGGGTCCAGCGCGTCATCTGCGCTGCCTTCTGCCCAGACAACGCCTGTCATATCGCGCTTGCCCAGCGGTACCCTTACATAATCACCTGCTTTTGCCGTTATTCCTTCGGGCAAAACATAATCATAGGCACGCGCAACAGGTGCGGGTACCATGACCTGCACACGCGGGCCGGTTTTTGTAACAAGTTCCGGTGCCGCTTCCGGCGATAAAAAACTGGATTGGGACATACCCATCAGATACACTAAAGCCGTTTCAAAAGAAAGGGACGCCACCATGAAATTCTTCGTAGATACAGCCGATATTGCAGAAATCAAAGACTTAGCCTCCACCGGCCTTCTGGATGGTGTCACCACCAACCCGTCACTGGTTGCCAAATCCGGCGCCAAAAACTTTATTGCCCTGATTGAAGAAATCTGCGGCGTGGTCGAAGGGCCGGTTAGCGCCGAAGTCGCGGCAACCGATTATGCCACCATGCTGAAAGAAGGCCTGCGTTTGGCAAAAATCGCCAAAAACGTCGCGGTCAAAGTACCGTTGACACCCGATGGCCTGAAAGTGTGCAAAGCCTTGTCTGATCAAGGCACGATGGTCAACGTCACGCTCTGCTTCTCTGCCGCGCAAGCCCTGCTGGCTGCCAAAGCGGGGGCGACATTTATTTCGCCCTTCGTTGGTCGCCTTGATGATATCGGGCAAGATGGTATGGAACTGATTGCAGAAATCGTACAGATTTACGACCAATATCCGAATATTGAAACGGAAGTGCTGGTGGCCTCCATCCGCAACCCGATCCACCTGATCGCGTCTGCGAAAATGGGCGCGCATGTGGCAACCATTCCGCCGCAAGTCATCCGCCAGCTGTACAACCACCCGCTGACAGACAAAGGCCTTGCCGCTTTTGTGGATGATTGGAAAAAAACCGGCCAGAGCATTCTGGACGCCGCATAATAAATACGGGGAGCGGAGAAATGGGAGCGCAAAACTTGGCTGAAAACATTTCCGAAGAAGACATTGTCGCCTTCTTGAAAAAAGATAAAACCTTTTTTCAACGCTACCCCAATTTATTGGATGAACTCGACACGTCCGGCAACGACCATGGCCGTGGCGTCGTCGATTTCCAGCAAGCCCTGCTCAACCGCCTGAAAGCGGACAAGAACAGCGCCCAGAAAATCCAACGCGAGTTGATTGAAACCGCACGCGCGAACATGAGCAATTATAACCGCATCCAGACCGCTGTATTGGTTTTGCTGGAAGCGGAAAGCTTTGAAGAATTCATCAGCGTTATGACGCAAGATTTCCCGATTTTACTGGATGTCGATACAGTTAATCTGGTGATTGAATCCACATCGAAAGAAATTCCGTTTATCAACCAGGCCGGCATCCGCTTCGCCCGCCAAGGGACTGTTGAAAAATGGCTGGGCACTGGTGATGCGCTGTTGCAGAACAACATCAACGGTTCAGAAGAAGTATTCGGCCCCGGTGCGGGTCTTGTCAAAAGTCAGGCGCTGTTGCGTCTGGAAATCAGCCAGAACACACCAGCTGGCATCATGGCCTTCGGCTCGCGCGATCCGGAAGCCTTCCAGCCTGACCAGGCGATTGACCAGGTCGGGTTCCTCGCGCAGGTCGTGGAGCGTTGCTTCCGTTTATGGCTGGACATACAGAATTAACCCACCTATCGGCGGCTGCCGATACACAGCATATTTTCAGCTTGTGGGTCGATTACCTGCAAAATGAGAAACGCTTCTCGCGCCATACGCTGCGGGCTTATTTATCTGACCTGCATCATTTTTTCGCATTCATCACAAAGCATCAGGGCAAACCGCCTGCGATGAATGATTTGGGAGACTTGAAGATTGGTGATTTCAGAAGCTGGCTATCGCGCCTGACCGCCGAAGATGCAGGCCCTGCTACACGCGCCCGCGCATTGGCATCGTTACGTAGCTTTTTTAAATGGATGGATAAAAACGGGCATTTGCACAATGCCGCTATTGGGCGTATTCGCACACCAAAACAGCCCAAACGCCTGCCCCGCGCCCTGCCGCCCGACCAAGCCAAAAGCGTAATTGATAACGCCGATGCTGTCACGACCGAAGACTGGGTGGGCTTGCGCGACCGTGCGTTGTTTTGCCTGCTCTATGGTTGTGGACTTCGGATTGATGAAGCCTTGCAACTGAATTTTTCCAACCTGCCGCGCAATGCGGAACTGCGCGTCATGGGCAAGGGCGGCAAAGAACGCATGGTGCCTGTGATCCCCATTGTTGAAAAACTTTTAGCGGAATATATCGCAGGCGCCCCTGTCGCGTTTGAGAAAGACACACCTTTGTTTCTCGGCCACCAAGGCAAGCGCCTGAATCAGGGAGTGGCCCAACGCCAACTGCGCCGATTGCGCCGTGCCCTCGGCCTGCCCGAAAGTTTAACGCCGCATGCCTTGCGCCACAGCTTTGCCACGCATATCCTGACCAACGGCGGCAACCTGCGGGCCATTCAGGAATTGCTGGGCCATGCCTCGGTTACCACCACACAGCGCTATACCGATTTTGACAACGCGCAATTGCTGGAAATTTACAAAAAATCTCACCCGCGCGCCTAAAAGCTGCTGTGGTACCACAAACAGAAGCAGATTTGGGCATCTCGCGACACAACCTATAAGTGTATATTTACTATTTACAACTTATAATTGCAGATGATACGCTCAATGAAAGGTTAGGTGCGCCATGTCTGTTATCTATCGGCTGATCTGCATATCGCTTAGCATCGCATTTTGCTTGCAGGCCATGACAAGCCTTGCCGGCCCGCGCCACGATATACTGCCCGGCCCCGTTTTCGGGGAGGTACTGGATGTGTTGGACGGTGACACCATCACCGTGCGCATGAAAGTCTGGATCGGGCACGACGTTGAAACCCATGTACGCATTGCAGGGATTGATACGCCAGAGCTTAAAGCGCGTTGCCAATCGGAACGCGATCAGGCGGAAGCGGCCAAAGCCGCCCTCGCCCAATTACTGGCCGATGGCAAAGTCACGCTCTATAATATTAGGTTGGAAAAATACGCAGGGCGCGTGTTGGCGCAGGCCGTGAATACCGAAGGCACCGTCATTGCCAGCCGCATGATTGCAGAAGGCCACGCAAGGCCTTACCAAGGTGCCAAGCGGCAAAGCTGGTGCGACCGTTAATACAGCTTAAGTCTGCGGCGGCTTTGGATTATTTTTTAATTTAAGATTGAGCTGACCCGCGCGGGCTTTCAGGTCTGCCTGATTTTTCAACGCGACCAGATGGGCAAAATCATCTGCATTCATGCCACCTTGGCGTTTTTGCGCCGGTGTCAGCTTTTCCCATTCTGCCGCCATATCATCAAAACGATCCGGCCAGACGGCTGAATGAAAGATTGCCTTCAACTGCCCGCGGTCTGCGGCCAACTGCAAGAAGCTGCGACCGTCACGATCTTTCAGCTTGTGCAAATCCTGCGCTGTCAGGCCATCACCGGATTGCTGTAGTTTTTCCAGCACATGGCCCAGTTCATTCATTTTCAGGGCGCGGATCAAGGCAGGCTCTGCCGTATCGCGGCCATTCACGTCTTGCCAGGGCGCACGCAGCAACCCCGGGACATCGCGCGTTTCCAGCTCATCAAAAAACTGGTGTAAAAAGCTGCGCTGGTCATGCATCACTTGCGCCAGATATTCTACGATCGGCGCATGTTTATCGGCCTGCGCCAAAGACAACGCGCTGCCATGCATGGAAAAAGCATCGGCCCCTTGCTGCACAAGATTGCATACAATTTGAAAGTAGCCGTTGTAAGCGGCCTGACACAAAGCCTGCCCGCCAGATACTTGCGGATCGGCATGGTAGGTCAATAAAAGGCCGACCATTTTTTCCTGCCCGTGGCTGGCGGCATGGATAATCGCTTCGCCATCGCTGGCATTCGGGTCTGCGCCGTTGCCCAGCAACATGGCCGCTACATCGGCGTGACCGCCTTTGACGGCAGCGCGTAAAGCTGCGTTATCCAGCGGTGTGACGGCGGCTTTATGATGCAGCAAGATAGAAACCAGACTTGTTTGCCCCATACCGGAAGCCAGACGCAACGCTTTGCTACGGTCTGCATTCACGTCCGCGCCATCCTTGATGGATTGTTTGACTTTTTCAACATGGCCTTCGGCAACAGCCGTGAACAGCTTATCGTTCAGATCCATCTGCTGGCGTGCGTTCCATTCTTCATCTGGTGAATTAAATGCCATGCTGCGCCCCTATGCTGCCAGATCCAGATCAACCACCACAGGCACGTGGTCGCTGGGCTGTGTCCAGCCACGCACATCGCGCATGACCTGCTGCTTTTTCAAAGCACCTGCCAGCGGTTTCGTGACCCAAACATGATCAAGGCGGCGGCCTTTATCGGCGGCATCCCAATCGGCGGCGCGGTAGCTCCACCATGAATACAGTTTTTTATCTTCCGGCACAAATTTACGCACGGCATCGACCCAACCCACAGCATCGTAGAGTTTTGCGAATTTTTCCCGCTCGATCGGCGTATGGGACACGACTTTTTGCATTTTCTTGCTATCCCAGACATCGTTTTCCAACGGCGCGATATTCAAATCACCCACGGCAACCATGGGCATTTTGGCGGAGCGTTCCTTGGAGAACCAATCGGTCAGTTCATCCACAAAATCCAGCTTGTGCTGGAATTTATCGTTGATGACAGGATCAGGTTCATACCCGCCGGCGGGGATATAAATGTTATGCAGCTCGAATGATTTTCCGGGCGCTTTGACCTTGGCGGCAATATGGCGCATGTCGTTTTTGCCACAACGGTTAAATACATTTTTATCCGTCAGCGGATGCTTGGAGAAAATGGCAAGACCGTTGTAACCCTTCATGCCCGCGAAGTGGTAATGGGTGAAACCCTTTTCCACCAGCGCCTCCACCGGAAAAAATTCATCCGGTGTTTTGGTCTCTTGCAGACAGAACACATCCGGCTTGGTTTTAGCAATCACCTGCGACAGCAGGTCAATTCGCAACCGGACCGAATTAATGTTCCATGTCAAAAGCCGCATGAATTATGCTCCGGGCGGCTTGGGTGCTTGTTTGGCGGCAGCGGCTTGATCCAGCTTTGTCAGCGCATCGCGGGATTTTACCAAGGCATCAGCAAATACTTTATCAATGCCGGGCGTTTCGCCTTTAACTTTGGCAAAGCCTGCTTCCAGCCCTGCCAGAATTTTCCAGCGTGTCTGGTGGTGCGCATCAATACGGGCGCGGCCGATCAACTGGTCTTCCATCGTGGAAATACCCTCGATCAGGAAAATACGGTTGGCATCGCGCGACATGGCAGCATCTTTGGCTTTGGAAGGATCTGCCAGCGTGTGCATCAAATCCACTGCGCGGTCACCAAAGGTATGGCGCAGCAAAACTTCAGCCTCACCCGGTGCCATCAAAATCCCTTTGGCGGGGCCCAATAATGCAAGGGTCACGGATTCTTCGGAGGCATCGCCTGCATCGTTCAGCAAACGTTTAGCCGCGGCCACAGGCTGGTTATGCATGAAATCTTTAATACGCTCGGGACCGAACATTTTGCCCATTTTGTCATCTACCCAGCGGTTGCACATTTTGCTGGCGAGTTCCCATTTTTCGTTGGCGGGCAGGCCGGCGTTTTTATATTCAAAAGGCATCTGTACTCTCCGTATAAAAATTAAAAAATTAGAATGGCAGGTCAAGCCCAGGCGGCAGGCCCATATCTTTCATCAGTTTCTGTGTTTCATCAGACATCGTCTGTTCCGCCTTGATGCGGGCATCATTGATGGCGGCAATGATCAGGTCTTCCATCACTTCGGCATCGTCTGCTTTGATAATGCTGGGATCAACCTTGAGCATTTTCACCTCGAACTTGCCACTGACAGTACACGTCACAAGCCCGGCACCAGCGGAGCCGTTAATATCCATGGCTTGCACCCGCGCCTGCATTTCCTGCATTTGCTGTTTGAATTTTTGTGCTTTTTGCATCATTTGCGCAATATTGGCCATGGGGCGGCGATGCCTCCTTGTGAAATAAAACGGTATTGTCAGAAACGTCCCTGAAGCTATCGCCCCGCTTCCCCTGTGTCAATAACGCGGGGCCGGACACAGGCGTGCATCGCCGAAATCCTGACGGAAATCCGTCATTTTTCGAGGAGATGCGTCACATCTTA
>JBGTNC010000189.1:0-3991 GCA_041743265.1 Alphaproteobacteria bacterium
AAACCTTCCCCGCACTATTCTGGCTGGCGGGTTGTTGATTGCGCTGCTGTTGTCATTGACCTTGCGTTATATTCTTGTGGCGCGCGTTAAATCCGCTTATTTGGCGCGATCTAATAAGCTCAATGAAGCCATCCTCTCCAGTGCCGCCTATCTCATTATTGCAACAGATAAGTCAGGGGCTGTGATTGTTTTCAACCGCGCAGCCGAAGAGCAGCTGGGCTGGAAGTATGCGGAGGTTGTTGGCAAGGCGTCGCCGCTACTTTGGCATGACAAGAAAGAGCTGGCCATACGTGCGGAAGAATTATCCCGTGAATTTGGCATGACGGTTGGCAAAGATATGTCCGCGCTGCTGATTAAGCCGGAAAAATCAGGTGCAGAAACACGTGAATGGACATTCATCCGTAAGGATGGCACGCGCTTCCCTGTCAGTTTGACAGTGTCCCCCTTGCGCGACAATCATGGAGATGTGACGGGGTATTTGGGCGTTGCTGAAAATATCAGCGAAAGAAAAAGACAGCAAAAAGCGCTCAAAGCCAGCGAAGAAACATTCCGTGCCGCCATGCATTATGCTGCGATTGGTATGGCTTTGGTGGATTTGCAAGGGAATTGGCTGCGCGCCAATCCTGCGCTGTGCGATATTTTGGGGTATGCGGAAGAAGACCTGTTGCAAACGGACTTCCAAAGCCTGACATACCCGGAGGATCTTGATAAGGATCTGGAGAATGTGCAGGGTCTGCTAGACGGTCGCCATGATACGTATCAAATTGAAAAAAGATACATTCATAAGAATGGCGATATCGTCTGGGCACAGCTCAGCGTTTCAATGGCAAAAGACAGTGATAATAACCCAGCCTATTTCATCGCCCAGATACGCGACATTACAGAGCAGCGCGAGATGGACCGTATGAAAAGTGAATTTATTTCGGTGGTAAGCCATGAATTGCGCACGCCGTTGACGTCCATTCGCGGATCGCTGGGGCTTATTGAAGGAACGATGGCTGCGGATATTCCTGAAAAAGCATTAAATCTTTTGCATATCGCACATAAAAATAGTGAACGGCTTATTCTGTTGATCAACGACATTTTGGACCTAGACAAAATGAATGCCGGAAAAATGCGCTTTGATATAGCGCGGGAGCAGGTAAAAGATCTGGTCAGTTTCGGTATAGAAAGCAATGTGGCCTATGCGGAAAAATTTGACGTGCGCTTGGCATGTGATCCGATAGCGGAAGATTTGTACGTCAATGTCGATGCCGCCCGCTGGCAGCAGGTTTTCACAAACGTGCTCTCAAACGCGGTTAAGTTTTCGCCAGAGGGCGGCGTCGTAAAAATCAGCGTGACGCCCATGGCTGAGAGCATCAGATTTTCCGTCTCCGATAGCGGGCCCGGTATTCCTGATGAATTTGCAGCGCGTATTTTTACGAAGTTTTCGCAGGCAGATTCAACAAATTCACGCAGCAAAGGCGGCACAGGTCTTGGCTTGAATATTTGTCGGGAAATTCTGTCTCATATGAAAGGGCAGATTGACTTTGTGACAGAAGAGGGCGTGGGGACAACCTTTTGGTTCGATTTGCCAGCCGTTAATGGTAATAGCGTCTTTGATGCGGAAACGCACAAGAAAAACCAGCATTTGCCAATCGTGCTGCACGTGGAAGATGATGCGGATTTAAGCGAGGTTATTGCCACGGGGCTAGCTGGAAAAGCGCGCGTGGTAACGGCTGGCACGCTGGCTATTGCGCGGCGGATGATCGAAGAGCAGGAAATTTCTGTTGTTGTCTTGGATATCGGCTTGCCCGATGGTTCGGGTTTGAGCTTCATAGAATATATGCACAACAGGCCCTTCTCTTTACCGCCTGTGCTTATTCTGGCGGCGGATGAACCGCCACGGCACATGCGGGAATTGGTTGCGGGTTTCATGGTGAAATCACGTGTATCGGAAGATAAAATTTTAGATAAGGTTATCGAATTGATCGGTCTATCAACTGGTGCGAAGGGAGGATAAGTATGTCGTTGAAGCATGTTTTTTATGTCGATGATGAAGCGGATATTCTCGAGGTTGCCGGCATGTGTCTGGAGACAGTGGGCGGTTTGCGTGTCACGTTGTGCGACGACAGTACCGCAGCACACGATATGATTTTAAAAGTGAAGCCGGATCTTGTGCTGCTGGATGTGATGATGCCGGGTATGGATGGGCCAACAGTCCTGACGCATATACAAGCAGACGCATCCTTGGCAGATACACCGGTCATTTTTATGACAGCACGTGTACAGCCAGAAGATGTAGAAAAGTACATGGAGATGGGGGTAATCGGTGTGATTGAAAAACCGTTTGATCCGATGAACCTTTCTAACAAGATTATCGAATTCTGGAATAGCCGAAAGATAGCTTAAGCGCAGTTTCTGTATTAATATAATGAAGTTATATGGTGGCGCGTCATCGTTGTTGACGCATAAGCACTGCACAAAGGAAAAGTTTATGGATGTTTCTAATCTGCCCTCAAGTTTTCAAAAAAATATGGCTGCGTTGCAGGAGGCTTATATTGTCCGGATCAAAACAATACAGCCTCAGTTGAAATCGTTGCAGGCGGGCATTTCAGATACAGTTGTCTTGCCGCAAGCGCGCGAGCAATTGGACCGCTTGTCACATAACCTTGCAGGCTCAGGCGCCACTTTCGGCTTTCCGGATATCAGCGCCACGGCGCGTGTTTTGCACAACTTGTTAAAAGCCTCCGAAACCGATGGTTTGGGAAAAGATATTTTGCCTGCACTGAAGCGACTGGATGCTGCATTGGAAGCCGCCGTCAGTCAGCCGGCGGTTGTGTCGGGAGCGGGGCTGTCTTTGCCGCCCGCGCCGCGTTTGGCGATTGATGAAGGCGTGCATGATGTTTTCTTTATTGGTGGTGAAAGTGCCGTTGCAGAAACATTTGCAGGGTTTATGCGACAGTTGGGTTATCGCGTACATACGGATAAAGCGACTGCGGATATTCAAGATGCATTTTCACGTGGGCACATAAAGTCTTTGGTGCTGTTCGGTGATTTAAATCCGGCGGAAATGGATATGATCCGGATCATCCGGGGGCAGAAGAGCGAAGCGGCGCTTCCGCTCATTGTCGTTTCTCCGTTTGATGATTTTGAAATGCGTTTATCAGCAGTGCGTGCGGATGCCATGGCGTTTCTGAAGGATGATGCAGATCCAATTGCGCTTGCGGATAAAATTGAATCTGTTACGCAGCATCTTGAGGTGCCGCCTAAATTCAACGTATTGATTGTTGATGACGATGATATGCTGTCTGAATTCTATCGCCAGACACTTGGTCGTGTGGGGCTATCTGTGCAGACGCTCTCAGACCCCAAAGAAACCCTGCGTGTACTCGCAGAAACGCAGGTGGATATTTTGCTTGTTGATTACAGCATGCCGGGCTGCAATGGGCGGGAATTGGCCTCTGTTCTTCGGCAAGATGAACGCTATCTGACACTGCCTATGATTTTCATTTCGTCACATGACGAAATTGAATCTTTGTTGCTGGATTCGAAGCTGGGTATTGATGACTTCTTGCTCAAGCCGTTCTCGGCCTTGCAGCTGGAATCTATGCTGGTCAGCCGTGCGCGGCGTGCAGCGGATTTGGGTGATCTGATGATCCGTGATTCTTTCACGGGGCTTTTTAACCATAGCCGTTTCCATGAAGAGTTACGCATGGAGATATACCGTGCCGCACGACAAAAACATGAATCAGTATATGTGTCTCTTGATCTGGATCATTTTAAAAAAATTAACGATACCTATGGGCATAGTGTGGGCGATCACGTCATCAAAAGTATGGCACGCATGCTGCAACAGTCTTTACGCCGCACCGACATTATCGGGCGTTGCGGGGGTGAGGAATTTGGCATCATCATGCCGATTACACCTTTTGAAAATGCGAAAGAAGCGCTTGAGAAGCTGCGTAAGAAATTTGCAGAGACACGCTATACCGTTGAAGGGCATGAAATC
>JBGTNC010000190.1:0-3076 GCA_041743265.1 Alphaproteobacteria bacterium
CTGACCGTCAACGGCCAGCCAGCAGATGCCGTCAATACACTCCTCAGCAAAGACAATACCGTTTTTGAAACCCGCCTGAAAACGCCGGATGAAAATCTGGAACTGTGGCGCACATTGTTTGTCTGGCAGGATCATCTTTACGAAGAAATCGCCCTCGTCAACCGCACAGCGGATGACCAAGAAATCGCACTGGGCTATGATTTTGCCGCAGACTTCAAAGACCTGTTTGAATTGCGCGGCGCCAAACGTAAAAACAGCGGCACACATACCCCCGCAGAAGACACCGAAAGCGGCCTGCATTTTTCCTATACGGGGCGCGACCAGCAAACGCGCGATACGTTCATCGCCTTTTCAAAACCTGTGCAAACAGAGGCCGCTGGCAAAGCAACCTATACGCTCAAAGCGGATGCCGGCAGCACCGTCTGCCTCTACAGCCGTATCGGCGCCACGGATACACAAGACCTTGACGTCAAAATATTTGAACACGCCAAGGCCGACGCCGGCGCACACATGCAAGAACAATTAAACCGCCGTGCAGAAATTGAATCTTCCAACCCCGAATTTGATATCTGGGTGCATCAAAACGCGGTGGATATTGCGCTTCTGACCACAGAAACAGAACAAGGCCCCTACCCTTATGCCGGTATCCCTTGGTACAGCGCAGCCTTTGGCCGCGATGCCTTGATCACAGGTTTTCAAACGCTCTGGCAGGATCCTGAGCTTAGCAAAGGGATTTTGGGATACCTCGCGCACCATCAGGCCACAGACACAAATGCCTTTCACGACAGCGCACCCGGCAAAATTATGCATGAACTGCGCATGGGTGAAATGGCGGCCTGCGGTGAAATTCCGCATACGCCTTATTACGGCACGGCAGATGCCACACCGTTGTTTGTGTTTCTGGCGGGTGCCTATCTGGAGCGTACGGGGGATGTTGCCTTTATCAAAACCCTCTGGCCACACATAGAGCGCGCACTGGATTGGATCGACAATCACGGCGACAAAGACGGTGACGGTTTTGTCGAATACCAACGTGGCGCGGAAAGCGGCCTTGGCAATCAAGGCTGGAAAGATTCACAAGATTCCATTTCCCATGCCGATGGCGCGCTGGCAGAAGGCGCTATTGCCCTTTGCGAAGTGCAAGGATACGTCTACGCTGCCAAGAAAGCGGCCGGCGATATGGCCCGCAGCCTGAAACTGACCACCAAAGCCGACGCACTGTACAAACAGGCCAAAGACCTGAAAGAAAAATTCAATCAAGTGTTTTGGTCTGATGATCTTGGCACCTATGCGCTGGCGCTGGATGGCAATAAAAAACCCTGCCTTGTCAGCAGCTCCAACACCGGCCATCTGCTCTTTTCCGGCATTGTGCCCGATGACCGGGCGGCACAAGTCGCCGACCGCCTGATGGCTGATGATATGTTCACGGGCTACGGCATCCGCACCCTGTCTGCCAACGAAAAACGCTATGAGCCCGTCAAAAATCCGGAAGGCTACCACAACGGTACCGTCTGGACGCATGATACCGCCATCTGTGCGGCAGGTATGGCGCGCTACGGCATGGAAGACAAAGCATCCAAATTGCTCTCCGCACTTTTTGACGCCGCCAAGCATTTCCCGCAGCAACGCCTGCCGGAGCTTTTTGGCGGGCTTACGCGTGATGTGCAAAACAACACCCCGCCAGCCCCCTATCCTGTTGCCTGTAACCCGCAAGCATGGGCGAGCGCGTCTGAAACCCTGCTTGTGCAATCCATGCTGGGACTTAAAATTGATGGCCACAAAAAACAGGTCACAATTGAAAACCCGCGCCTGCCCGTCTGGCTGACGGAGCTGACCTTGCACGGATTACAAATCGGTGACAGTTCTATCTCGCTCCGCTTTCAACGGCACGACGAAGGGGTCGACATTACCCACATCGGCGGCTCCCCCGATATTGACCTGCATATCATCCGCCCCACAGATACCGTGGCAAAAGCGCTCAAAAAACACAAATCGATGTAGAAAAACCAAAAAATAAATCCACCCACGGAACCGATTGAAAAGAATCATGAATTCCGGATTCAGCCAGTAAAAACAGCGGCTTTTATCAAAACCTCCCTGTAAAATCCTTGCATCGGAGTCTGCGTTGATTCATTATCGGGGTAGAAGAAAACCTTTAGGGGTAAAGGGGAGGATTTAAAATGCTGTCTGCTCGATTAAACACATCTACACGTATCGCCACACTGGGCCTTTGCGTCCTTATGCTGAGCGGCTGTAATAACATGATGC
Organism: Alphaproteobacteria bacterium; assembly: GCA_041743265.1. Taxonomy (GTDB): domain Bacteria; phylum Pseudomonadota; class Alphaproteobacteria; order Micavibrionales; family UBA2020; genus UBA2020. The sequence goes on from JBGTNC010000190.1 coordinate 2,269, forward strand.
ATACACAACAACGCGTTGTCTCTGGCGCAGCACTGGGTGCTGTGGCGGGTGTGGGCGTTACTGCGGCCACAGGCGGCTGTATCAGCTGTGGTGCTGCTGTAGGTACGGCTGTCGGTGCTGTCACCGGCTATATTGTCGACCGCGCCAATCAATAAAATCAGGATATCAACAGGAGCTGCCCGCCATGACCAGAATGATGAACGCTGCATTTCTGGCGATTTTGCTATGCACAACCGCACCCGCTGCAAGGGCAGAACCACCACCGCCGCCACCTGCCACGATTGATTTAACGATTGTGGAGCATGTGACAGCTGCACCCGACAAAGCCGATATTTCCGTAGGCGTTTCCACCCGCGCGATGACCGCCAAGGACGCGCTGGAGAAAAACGCAGCCGAGATGAACAATGTTTTCACGGCCCTGCAAAAGGCTGGTATCGAGAAAAAATATATCCAGACCGAAGGCCTCAGCCTCTACCCGCAGTTTGATTATTCACAAAACAACGAAACACCGCGCGTCACAGGCTATCAGGCCAGCAATACTGTGAACGTAACCGTACATGACCTGAAAAATCTGGGTGCCACGCTGGATTCACTCGTCGCCGCTGGCGTCAACCAGATCAACGGCCCGTCCTTTGGCGTGACCGAACATGACCAGTATCTGGACAAAGCCCGTGCCGCCGCCGTTAAAAAAGCCCGCAGCCGCGCAGATATTTACGCAACCGCCGCTGGCGCCAAGGCCGGCCGCCTGCTGTCTATTTCTGAATCCACCTTTGCCGCCGGGCCACCGCCCGCTATCCCGATGATGCGC
>JBGTNC010000191.1:0-19391 GCA_041743265.1 Alphaproteobacteria bacterium
CTTGCATCGGACGTGTTAATGTAACAGCGTCATTCCGCAAATCTTTAAAGGCCGCCTCCCCGAAGGAAACATCGTTCAGGCTTGCCTTGACCGTCATATCCGGTTTGACGTTTTCATACACGCCGCTGTAATCTGCCAGTGCCTTCATACAGAACATGTTTTCTTGCGTATTCTCCCAATGGTCGCGGCCTTTGCGTGTCTGGGTGATCGTGCGCACCATTTTAAACGGTACATCACCCACCAGCTCACGCCCCGCCTCTATCCCCGTCAAGGTCATGAAGCTGCTGAGGATCGCGCAGTTTTCACGCAAGGGGCTGGATAGGATACGACGATAGCTATCATCCAGTTCTTCGTTGAAAATGAACTTTCCGCCTGTCTGGTTACCGTGGGTCAAAATCATTTTGGCGGTTTCCAGCGCAATGTCTTGACCTTCTTTGATATGCAGCGCGGCTTGCAAATAATGCGCCTTACCAAAAAGGCTCATCCCCTGCATATGCGGACGGAAACGTTGTAAATCATCCATACCCACCTTGCCCTGCTGTGCCAAAGCGTTCAAAGCCACAGCGCGCACGGTTGAACGCATACCTTCCGAATAGAAACTCGGCGCAATATCATTCTTCAAAAAGCCTTGCAGGTACGATTGCAGCTTTTTCTCGACAGCGTCGGGAATTTTATACGCAGATGTGCGCAGCCAGTTAAAGGAAAGCGCTGTATACGCACTCAGGTAAGGACTGACATATTCATCACGCGCAATGAAATACGTCATACCACCATTGGGCGCTTGGAAAGCAGCGGCATTATCCAGCGTACTCTGTGGCAGTTTCTCTGCTTGTGGCCATTTGAAATCATCCGGCATATAGGCCTTCAAATCCAGGTAATTGGATGCCATGACACCTTTTGTCAAAATCTGTTCCCAGCACAAATAGGCATAGTCGCGCATGTATTTAAACGCACCTTCGACGGCGCTAATCACGCTTGGCGACAAGACAACACTGATGCCACCAATATCCGGATAGATATTGTCAGGGAAGGCAATGCTCTCAACCGCATGGCCTTCTGTTGTTGTGCCGTAATTTGCAGCCGTTTCCAAAGACCGCATTTTGTTGACGGGCACGCGGTATACCATACCGTCTCCGTCGACATCATCTTCGGCCTTGGCTGTGAAAACAATTTCCCCCTTCATCGCGTCTGCCGTTTCGGGCAAAACTGTGGTTGTAACAGGCATGTAAACAGTTGTTCGTTTATAGGGCTCCAGCTTGACTGTTTCTGTCAGGATTGCCGGATGTTTTTGTGTATCCACCGGCCCCTTGGCACTCAACGTCACACTCAATACGCGCGGCTTATCAGTGCGGTTCATCACACTGAAGCCTGCTTTGAACGTATCACGCTCTGTCACTTGGTTCGGCATAACAGGGCGCACTTCCGTCGGACGGTTTACTTTGAACGTCCCTTGCCCAAGCCCCAGACGGTCTGTCGGCGTGACGGCCATGGCCAATACACGCCAGCCCGTCAGGTTGTCGGGCACATCAAATGTAAACTGTGCTTTGCCCTGTGTATCAGCCCGTAGTGAGGGGTTCCAATAGGCGACAAATTTGAACAAATCCCGCATCGCAAGATCAGAGCCGCCATCACCGCCCGGGTTGGCGCCTTTTTTCTCGAACTTCTGGCGGCCAATCAAGCGGGTGAGCAGGTTATAATTCTGCACATCCAGATTTTGCAGTTTATAAAACCCATCATACGGGTCATAAGCCGTTGCACCGCCTGCGATCAGATCAAAAACCGCTTCATCCAGCACAGCCACCGCAATTTCGACAGGCTCGATACCATTCGTATGGCGCGGCACCGCTGTTAAATCAACCGTCACCTTGTCACGCGGCCTGTAAATTTCTTGTGCTGTTTTAACAGTCACATCCATCTGCTTATACGGATCTTTTACAGGCACTGTTACATAGCCCATACGGAAGGCAGGTTTTCCCAAATCCACTTGCCCTTCAAGCGGCGCCTCGGCGGCACGCGGCGATGTGACCATGACGGACATATAAAAGCCCGGCAAATAATCCGGCTTGACCGGAAATTCGATAATGGGTGTGCTGCCATCCAGCTTCATGACAAAACTGTCGATAATGCCGTAGCGCTCGATGGTGACGAGTGCTTCCGCACCCGGCCACGGGTTTTTAACCAGATAACGCGCTGTATCACCGACCTTATATTCTGTTTTTTCAGGGATGATGCTCAGCAACACATCGCTTTCATCGTGCCACATCACATAGTCATTGCCCGATACCCACATATGCATTGTAGTTTGGTGAGCAAGCCCTTTTGTATCCTGAATACTGGCAATCGCACGGTAAGAACCCGCTTGTGTCGGCACGAAGCTGCATTTGGCAGCATCCGCCAGTGATGTCGCTGTGCAAGTTTCAGCAGGTTCCCATGTTGTGGTGTAATGCGTCAGATAAGCGTTACCAGCCCCCTTCACTTTGGCAGCAACCGTTACTTGCCGCTCAAACGAAACGCTGACAGGCATATCTTTTACAGGCGTGCCTTTTTCATCCACCACAATAAAATCAATATCAGCCGATGACTTTGCCGCGTGCACCCATTTGGTGCTGCGAAGGCCCACAAAACGGTCGCGCCCGACAAAATCTGCACTGGCAGCAGCCGCAATATATTTACCGCGGTCATCCTGCACAGCTGTTTCAACAGACAAGCGCCCGTAATACATATCAGCTTCATTCAACTTAAAGCTGGCGGTCACATCACCGTTATTATCAACAGGCCCCGTTGTTTGAAAAACCTGACGGGTATCGTTTCCTGTATAGGTATCAAAATAAAAACCCGCCGCGACCGGATGTTTGGAAGAAAAACTGCGCGGCGTTAAACGCGCCGTAATCCGTGCGCTGGCATCCGTGTATGGCCCGCCAGCATGCATACGGGCGCCGCTTTGCACGGTTACGTCCTGCCCGTTCTGGAACAGATCACCATTCAGACTGGTCGTCACGCGGAAAGGTGCAGGCGTGAAATCGGTGACAAGCACGCGAATGGGCTGCCAATATGAAATGCCCTCATAATCATCTTCATCCGTTTCCGCAAAATTGGCGGTCAAGCGGAAGCTGTAAAAACCAACGGGCGCTGTCTCAGGCACTTTAAACTCACCGCCATAGGCCCCGAAGTTATTTAGGCGCAGGTCGTCAATGGTGGAGACGATGTTATCCATCGGGTCCACAATTTCCAACTTATAGCCCGTGCGCGGTGCCGTCACCAGCGTGCGGTCATTCTGATCGCGCACATAGAATTTATACTGGATCGTATCACCCGCACGGTAAATACCCTGCGCGGTTGCACCCCATGCCACCATATGGCCATAGCGTTTTTTGCTGGAGGCATAGATATTCTCGTTCGACACACGCCATGTATTGATGGTGAAGTCATACGACAGCGGCATCACCGCCATATCATCGCCCTTTTGTGCCAGCACAAATACCTTGGGGTCTGCATCATCCCAGCCACGCGCCAAGAGTCTTGCCGGATCAACTTCGGCACTGCCCGGCAACAACGCAAGGCCGCGACTATCTGTCTTCGCACGACCAAAGGTATTAGATGCCGCAGGCACGCCCAGCATAGACAGCGTATCGCGGTAGAGCGTCACATCCACATTTGCAACAGGCGCACCTGTGGCCATATCTGTCAACCAAACCAATGTAGAGAAATGCCCCAGCTTTACATGCATCTGCCAAGGCGTTACCTGCGCAAACAAACGGCGGGATGAATCACCTTTATTTTTCACAAAAGGCTCCGTTTGCAGATGGCCGTACACGGCGCCCGATTTACCTGCCAACGCGCCACGCACATCAAAGGGCACCGCGAACTGAATATCTTGCACCTCCGGTACATCTTTCAGCAGTTTTTGATCGGCTTTGGCACCAGCAGCGGTCAAGCTGCGGAAGTTGAAGGTGGTGTTTTGCAGGTTATTCACATGCAGCGGCACTTCGCTGTCAATCGCGCCTTCCAGCACTGCCGTATTATGCAGCAATTCGAAATTCGGGCGGCGGTGATCTGTTGCGAAGACCATCGAAAAGCCTTGCGGCAGATAACTTGCAAATTCATCCTGCAATACGGTCGCTGGATCTTTTTTGCCAAACAAGCTACGGAACCATGCTGAAATCTTCGCCCAGAAACCCAGCTTCTTTTCAGGCAAGGTCACGGTGTAAGTTTGTGCCGCTTTCAAGCCATAGGGCAGATTGATGTTATATGTTGTGTCTTTGCTATGCGGGCGGTTCAGCAAACTTTGCTCGTTGGCAAAATCACCCCATACATCATCCGCCGCAGATGCAGCACCGAGGGCGGGCATAAATTCCACATGCGCTTTGATTTTTGACCGTTGTACAGGGCGCGAAAACGCCAAAGAAATCGGCGCCAACGGGTCACACAGCTTACCCACCGCCAGCGGATCTTCACCCGGCTTTACAAAAACTTCCGCATCATTGTTATCCGTACATTTCACGCCCAGAAAAGCAAAGGACGGATAGGTATCGAAATTAACAACATCGCGGTCCTGCACGCTTTTCTCAGGCCCCTCTGCCGATACCAGACCGGGGGAGAGTTTCAACGCAACGGGCGTATCCTGCGGCAATTCGAAAACAGGCTCAACCAGCCAAATGCGGCGTCCTTCAACACCATCCTTGCTGGTCAAGGCATCATCGCTTTTGCGGGGATCTTGATTACCAAAGATTGCAAACATGCCGCTTTCACCCGGCACGGCTACAAAAACTGGCGGATTATCATCTTGCGGATCTGCTTCCACCTTCATGGCAACAGGCTTGCCGCCCGTTGGTACAAAATGCATCGCTTCTTTGACGGAGTTGATTGTCACCGGCTGGTTAAACGTCAGACGAATAACAGGCGTGCCCGGCCCCCGCCATGTGCGGAACCAACTATAGCGCACATCGGCACGCTCTGTTGTAAATGTGCTTGTGTATACTTCTGCCAGTTGCGCGCCATCTTCGGCTGCAATGCCAGGTTTCATCTCCACCGTATATGTTGTGGAGGGTTGCATTTTGGTTTTATCGCCCAATTGGCAGGTGAGAGAGGATGTATTGATCCAGCGCCATTCACATTCCAGCGCAGGCGTGACCGTGACGGGAATTTCATCCGCCGTGCGCTCCATCTTACCTATCGGTGCCACGGGACGGTTAAAGGTGAAAACAATCTGACGGCCGGGGCGAATGTCCTGTCCTTCGGGTACCACGCGGATCAAACGCAGGTCTTTCGGTGCCTCTGCCATGACAACGGCGGGCAACAAAAGAGCAAAAGCAAGCGTGCAGATAGCAAAGAAACTGCGCATGGGAATCTCCGAAAACGATTTTTTAATGAGTATTGCAGCATAATAATGAAAAAGCCGTGAAGATGCGAGTTCGCATTACCACATGCAGGCACTTGATATATTTGGCATAAGCGTTTAAAAAGCTCAGACACAACTGGAACACGTGATCATGACAGATACAGAACAACAGCCCCCGATGACCGAACAGCCCGATCGCCTGGCAAATGCCACAGACCGTATGGCGCAGGCCAAGGAAAAGGCCCAAGCACTCTACGTGCGCACCAAAGCAGCCTTTACCGAGCATCCGGCAGAAGCTGGCGAGAGCTATGGCCAGCACCTGTGGTTCAGTATCAGCATGGCGGGCCGTTTACTGGCTTGCAGCGTTGTTTTGCTCATTCATGGCCTCTTCCCTTTCATGTGCTGCCACACAGCCAGCCAAAAAATGAAGAAATGTCAGTCAGTTATGACGGAACGCGCCAAAATGACAGGCTGCCCCGAAGAAAACGCCCCCAAAGCTGAATAACAGCCCCTTTTATCGATAAACCGCCCGCAACAGCTTGACAGAATGTTCTGGCTGTGGTGTTTTAACGAAATAAATTTTATATATTTTATGAAAAGCTTTGCCGCGCGCGCCCGATTGCCACGCGACGCCACAGGAGAGATGACCCCATGAGCACAGAACCAGAAAAAAAACTGGAAACCACAGCAGGCACCAGCAATACAGATAAACCTGTAACGCCCGCAGCCGCCGCCAACAGCAACGCGCCCGATGCGCCCGTGCCGCCGATTGTCGATCCTGCCACAGCTGCCCTTGCGCCAAAAAAATACGGCACAGGTCGCAAAATACTTTCCATCAGCTTTAACATCGCAGCCGGTTTTGCCGCAGCAGCTGCTGCCAAAACAATCGTCGCCATTCCGATGGCTATGATGTCGGCACCCGCTGTTGCCACATTGCTGGTATCATCCTTCGCCGTTGGCGCAGCCATGACCGCTATGTGCCACGCAGGCCAAACAATTTCGGCCCGCAAAAAAGGTTTGGAAGGCCCGAAATTCTGGACCAAACAAAACCGCAATACATTCCTGAAAAGCAGTGGCTTCGCCTTAATCGGTGGCGCGTTGTTTATGGGCTTTGGTGAAGGCCTGATGGACCGCTTCTTTGGCACCACGCCCGATGTCGCCCCGCAGCAGCCTATGGTTGTCGCGCCTGACCAGACATTTATCACCGCGCCCGATATTCACGCTGACAGCGGTGTTGTTTTAAACACAACACCTGATCCTGTTATCACCCACGCAGCCCCACAATTGCCTGTGCCAGATGTACAGCCCGATACTGTGATTGCTGTTCAAGACACAGCAACGGCCCTCCCTGCCGCAATCCCCTGCCCGTCACCGATGGAATCTTTTGCTGGTTTGATTGATGGCCACACTGTTTCTGACCGTGTGACCGATGCCATGACCCGCGCCGCATCCGATAGCGCAAAAGTGGCGGCACAAGGTACAAAAGACCTGGCATATTTTGCCTTTAACGGCTTTGACGGCGTGCCGAAAGACCCATCTGTTGCGGCTGGCCTGTTCCAGCAAGCGGCAGAAGCTGGCAACGTACAAGCCAAAATTGATCTGCTCTACATGCAGTTCCATGGCTTGGGTGGTGTAACAGCCAACCCGGATGCCGCTATCTCCGCCATGAACGATATTGCCACCCCGCGTGCAGAACTGTTTGTACAGCAATGGGGCGGCGCTGAGAAAATCACCGAACGCGTGGCCTTTGATGCCAAAGCCATTCTGGCGGGCGTCAAACTGTGCCCGACACCGTAAAGGTTTCGTGCGACACATAAAAAAGGCCGGTTGCAAAGCCGGCCTTTTTTATTGCACACAGAAGCTGTAAGGTAGCCCCATGGACCATGTACCCGTTTATGACCTGAGCGAAAAAGAACTGCTGGACCGCGTGATATACCGCGACCAGTTGATCATTGTCATGAACAAACCTGTCAACATGCCCGTACATGCAGGGCCCAAAGGTGGCCCCAGTTTTGAAGACCATTTCACCAAACTGCAATTCGGCTACAAAGAAACGCCCAAGCTGGCGCATAGGCTTGACCGCGACACCAGCGGCTGCCTTGTCCTCGGCCGTAATGACCGCGCGCTGCGCCGTATGGGCAGATTGTTTGAAAGTGGCCAGATAGACAAAACATATTGGGCCGTCACCGAATGCGCGCCGCCTAAAAAAGCCGGCCGGATTGAAACACCTTTGCGCAAAATAAAACTGCCCAAAGGCTGGAGCATGCAACCCTGCGGCATCAACGACCCCGATGCACAAACGGCGGTAACAGATTATACCGTTATTAAAACATTCGAAGATGGCAAAGCCCTGCTGGAACTTTCCCCGCAAACAGGCCGCACCCACCAACTGCGCGTGCATTTACAATCCATTGATTGCCCGATTGTGGGCGACTGGCTCTATGGCATCAACAAAGACCGCCCCGCCAGCGGCGATTTCCCACTGTTACACCTGCACGCACGGCGCATTTCGTTTCCGCTGCACCATGACCAGCCACCGGTGGATGTAACGGCAGAAGTACCGGATCACTTTAAAGAGGCTGTCAGCGACATTTAAGCTGCTGCTTGTTTATCGCTCAAATCACCTTTGCAAGCTTTCATGAAAATATCGGCGTAGTCATCTGCGCTGAGCAGTATGGGATTGCCACCTGCAGACGGGTCTTCTGTCGCCATACGGCCAATATCGGCAGCACGGTCAGACGGCACGCCAATATCCGCCAGCGTGTTTTGAATATCCAGCTGCGCTCTAAAATCCAGCATCCATTTCAAAACAGCATCATAACCATTGGTTTTGATATCCAGATCAAGCGTGCGGGCCAGTATCTCCATACGCTCGGCAATCGCATCACGGTTGCGAATAACAACGTATGGCAACAAAATGGCATTCAACAAACCATGCGGCTTGTCGTACACACCACCCAGCGGATGTGCCAGCGCATGAACACCGCCAAGGCCCTTTTGGAACGCCGCCGCACCCATGGACGCCGCCGCCAACATTTGTGCACGGGCTTCGATATCTTTGCCGTCCCTATAGGCGCGCGGCAAATATGTGGCAATCAGACGCATGCCCTCAACCGCAATACCATCCGCCAGAGGGTGAAAGCCGGGCGCACAAAAGGCCTCAAAACAATGCACAAAAGCATCCACACCTGTGGATGCCGTAATATGTGGCGGCAAACCAACAGTCAGCTCCGGATCGGAAATCACCAGTGCAGGCAACATTTTTGGATGAAAAATAATTTTCTTCTCATGCGTTTCTTCGTTCGTGATAATACTGGCACGCCCAACTTCGGAGCCTGTGCCGGAAGTCGTCGGGATTGCAATCACCGGCGCCATGGTCTTTTCATTCACGCGCAGGTAATTATCTCCCTCATCCACAAAATCCCAAAGCGGACGGGTTTGCCCCACCATCAAGGCAATCGCCTTGGCGGCGTCCAACCCGCTGCCGCCACCGAAGGCAATCACACCATCGTGTCCGCCCTTTTTATAGGCATCAACACCTGCCGCCACGTTTAGGCCTGTGGGGTTTGGTTTGATGCCTGCAAAAATTTCGGTCGCAATACCTGCATCACGGTTGATTTTCAGCGCATTCAGCGTAATCGGGTTCGCTTGAAGGCCTTCATCTGTAATCAACAGCGGTTTTTTCATGCCTAGATTAAGGCAAAATTCCGGCAGGCGTTGAATACTGCCGGGGCCAAAAATAACACGTGTGGGATAATTCCAGTTACCGCTCAGAATTTTGTTTGCCATGATCAACCTCGGTTTTAAATTTTTTCGCGCAAGTGAAAACCCTTTGGACGGGTCAGTGACTCAAAGCATAATTGAGACAGTGAAGCCCCGCGCCCTGTGTCCTTCACGCCTGTCCATGGCAATGCGGGATCTACGTAATCACAGCGGTTCATAAAGACTGTACCCGTTTCCAGCGCATTGCCAATTTTTTCTGCTGCGTCCACGTCTTGCGTCCACAGTGATGCCGTCAGGCCATAATCGCTATCGTTCATCAGCTGCAGCGCCTCAGCATCGGATGATACTTTCATGATCCCGACAACAGGACCGAAGGTTTCTTCGGTCATCACACGCATTTTATGATCTACATTCACCAGTACTTGTGGTGCCAGATAAGCCGTGCCCGCCTTGCTTGCCGCAAAATGCTTTTCATCGATCAGCGCTTTGGCGCCTGCCGCAACAGCATCGCCCACCTGCCCGCGCACAAAATCGGCAGCAGCTGTGCGCACCATTGGCCCCAGTGTTGTGGCGGCATCCAGCGGATTACCCAAGACATAGCCCTTGGTCAAATCCACAAATCCATCAACAAAACGGTCATAGACATCTGCATGCACGTAAATCCGTTCGATCCCGCAGCAGCATTGGCCCGAATTAAAAAACGCACCATCCACCAGGTTTTCAACAGCATGGCCCAGATTGGCATCGGGACGTACATAGGCCGGATCCTTACCACCCAGTTCAAGCCCTGCCACAATAAATTTATCGCTGATAGCACGTTGCACAATATGGCCTGCTTTGACAGAGCCTGTGAAGTTCACAAAATCCACACGCGGGTCAGCCATCAATTTCTCTGCATCGGCGTGGCTCAGGTCCAGATACTGGAAGACACCTTCCGGCAGGCCTGCTTTTTTGAACGCCGCCGCAAAACGATCTGCACATAGCGGTGTTTGCGCCGAATGTTTCAGCACAACCGCATTTCCCGCCAGCAATGCGGGGACGATTGTATTGATAGAGGTAATATAAGGATAATTCCAAGGCGCAATAACAGCCACAACGCCCACAGGTTCACGCCGGATAAAACGTTTAAAACCTTCTTTGGCTTCAGGCACAATATCTGCCAAAACTTTGGGTGCCAGATTGACCATGTAATTGATACGCTCTTGCGCAGGGCCTGTTATCTCTCCCGGTGTATAGCGCACAGGGCGGCCCATCTGCCATGTCAATTCTTCGCCGATTGCGGCCGCGTCATCTGCCAGTGCTTTACCGAAAGCCAGCATGATTTTCTGCTTTTCCACCAAGGGCACTTGGCGCCATTCTTTTTGCGCTTTTTTGGCACGGGTCAGTGCTGTATCAATATCGGCTGGGCCTTGCAAAGGACGATCGACAAAGATTGAACCATCGACAGGTGAAATTGTTTTCAGCATATCCGCTGTACTTTTCTGTGCGGGTTGAGACATGGTGCCTTCTCCTTAAATAATTTCGAAGTAGCGGGAAAGTTCCCAGCTGGTAATGTTTTTGCGGAACTCGCGCTCTTCCCATTCACGTGACTGGGCGTAATGGCTCACAAATTCCTTGCCGAACAATGCGGCCGCCGGTTTGGATGTGCGCAGACGGCCTGCTGCTTCCATCAACGTTTGCGGCAATGACATTTCGGGCGGGAAAGTTTGATCATAAGCATTGCCGGTGACTGGGTCAGACGGTTCAATCTTATGCTCGATCCCCCAAAGCCCTGCACCGATCGCGGCAGAAAGTGCCACATAAGGGTTAATATCCGCCGCTGCGATGCGGTATTCCACGCGCTGTGATTTCTCGCTGCCCGGAATGACGCGTAAGGCCGTGGTGCGATTTTCTACGCCCCAAGTTGCCGATGTGGGCGCCCAGAAGCCTGGCACCAGACGGCTGTAGCTATTCACCGTGCAGGCAATCATCGACAGAAATTCCGGCATCAATTTTTGCTGACCACCAATGAACCAGCGCATTTTATCTGACATATGGTGTTTTTTCTTCGCATCGTAAAACACGGCTTTGCCTGATTTTTTATCCTGTAGCGAAAGATGGATATGGCCCGATTGCCCCGGCCAGTCATTCGACCATTTCGCCATAAAGGTTGCCATCCACCCGCATTGCTGCGCGAGTATTTTGGTGAAGGTTTTAAATAGCGCAGCACGGTCCGCCGCTTCCAGCGCTTCTGAGTGTGCAAGGGCTGCTTCCAATACGCCCGGCCCTGTCTCTGTATGCAAGCCTTCAATCGGCATACGCATATCACGGCACATGGCCAGCAAGTCATGATAAAAATCAGCATGCACCGTATTGCGCAAAACGGAATAGCCAAAATAACCCGGCGTAATCGGCTTCATATTACGATAGCCCTTTTCGCGCACGCTATGCGGGGTTTCTTCGAATACAAAGAATTCGAATTCGCAAGCGGCGGTCACGCCATAGCCCATATCATCGGCACGTTTCAATACGCGTTTCAGCAAACTGCGCGGGCAAACGCTTTCTGCCTTACCTGCAAATTCTGCGATAAAAAACGGGATTTCATCTTCGAATGGAATGGCGCGAACGGTTTCTGGCACAATGCGTGCTTCTGCATCTGGATAGGCTGTGTGCCAGCCAGTAAAACTTGCACTATCGTACAACTGGTCGTTTGAATCCCAGCCGAAAATCACATCACAAAAGCCAAAGCCTTTTTCCAGCGCCGAGGTAAATTTATCCACGTGCATGTATTTGCCGCGTAAAATACCATCCATATCGAACACGCCGACCTTGACGTATTCGGTCTTGCTCTGACGCAGCCCCTTTTTGATGTCGGCGACTGTCTTGCGGCCAAAAACCTTATCGACATCCATGTGGCGGCTCCTTCATTTATCATCTGTTTTGAAACAGACAATATTATATCCGCAGCCACGGATGCCGCCAAACGGAGATTGCCTTTGCATAACGTAGCAAGAGCGTTAGAAATAACACCCCTACTGCTCTTCTATTGCTATGTCAGCACAGCCGTCACAAATTGATCAATGGGCCGCTTGTGCAACGGCAGCATCAATCACAACGGCTTCCATATTGCTAAAGGTGACGCAACAGTTACGGCCCGATTCTTTGGCCCTCACTACCGCCGTATGAACCGCGCGCAACATATCGTCAGGCGTATCATGGCCTGCCTGAATTTCGGCAATACCGATACTGACCGTTAACAAGACATGCTCCTCGCCTGACTCGATCACCAAGGCTTCGGCAGCGGTGCGCAGCTTCTCTGCCACATAGGTCGCACGATATTCATCTGTTGCAGGTAGAAAAATGGCGAATTCATCGCCGCCAATGCGCCCGATGACGTCACTTGTCCGCAGCACATTGGTCAGCTCATCTGACAAAAGCTGCAACGCACGGTCACCCACTGCACGGCCGTACTTTATATTCAATTGTTCAAAAGCATCCACATCAACGACTAGCGCAGTCAGCTCTTGCTTATGTCGTTTGGCGGCACTGATCAGCATGACGGCCAATTTAAACAACATGGCACGGTTATAAAGCCCCGTCAGGGCATCATTGGCGGCCAGACTGCGCAGCTGGTCTCGCTGACGTGTAATTTCTTTCAGTGCGGGCAGCACCAAAGACATGGACTGGTACAACAGCAGCAAAAAGATAACTCCGTACAAAGCAAAAGAACCCTGCACCAGCATATCCGTCTCTTTTTGGACGACGGCGATAAAGGTACGCACTTCGGCTTGCCACTTTTCTATCGTGCCCGCTTGAACAATTTTCTCAACCTCGCGCGCGAAATTGTAAGCATACCCACTCTGGTTAGAAGCAACATAAGCTGCATAACTGATCCCCTTAAAACTCAAGCTGCCCAGGGCTTTGAAGGGAGCTATGTCTAAATTCTTGGTGGCCCCCCATGTGGAACTCATCATCAATGGTAATACGGCAGGCTCCAGCTCTTGCGCTGCGCTTGCATCCGTACGAATGACTTCTGCTAGGGAATGATCACTGTTTTTCTGGTGGAGCTTGATGTTTTTATGAATAGCTTCGAGCAGCATGGTTTGCTGTTCAACCACTTGCGTAATCTGCAGCATCTTCTTTTGCTTGTCAGCAATATGAAAGTTAAGAATGGCAACGCCCAGAATAGCGACGAAAAGAACGATCGAAATTTGAACATAGCTGCGCGATGCATTTTCGGCTCGGAACCCCTGATCCGAAGATTTCCCCTTGACTGCCCGACGCATGATAAATTCCCCTTCGGTTTAAAAAATTAAAAAAACTAGACCTGACCCCAGTCATGCCCTGTCGCTTCTTTGAAAAATTCTTTGTATTTCCTATCAAGATCCGGCTGTATTTTCCCCAGCATGGCAAGCGTTATATCAAACAAAGACGCTGCATTCTTATTGCCGATCAACCGGTGTGACAAAACGGAAAGTTCTTTGGCATTTTCATGCGCCGATTGCGCCGGAATTTTCTTCGAATAGTTTTCCAACAGAAAATTAAAGCAGAATAGCGCAGTGGACACACGCTCTTCCCGTGACAGTGGTGACGCACTGCGGTTGACGTAAATAAAAGAATCTATGGCATTCAGCACCGTTGAATACACGCCCGCTTCCGCAGGCAGGCCGCTTGCGACAAAGGCTTTGGCAATCTGGCTGCTGATAAACGCGGCATCCCCCGCCCAGTTTTTAATATCGTAGAAGTAGCAGGCCATCGGGTTTTTAACCACGCGGCCCGATGAGACAAGTCCATTCATGAGCGCCCAATCCGCATACGTCCCTTTGGTCGGGTGCGCGTGAAAATGCAACTCCATAATCGATTTAAAAACATCGCGCCGCCAGAAGCTAAAAATGCCGGTGTTGCTGCCATTTGATGTTTTCAAATGCTCGATAATACGATCTGTCGCCGAGAGACTTTGTATCGGGCTGAAGTTGATATTGGTAATGCCCCGCGGGTCCAGAAAAGCCTGAATAGTCGGACGTATACCAACCACATCATCTTCAATAGCGGACATATCGATTTGGGAGCCGATACTGACAATTTTATCATCGTCACCCATCATCAGAATAAAGTCACCGTCCGTTGCGTTAAACGCCTCGAACCAGTTTTCCATCATACCGCAAGGCGGGCGGGGCATGTATTTCGTATCTGCCCCTGCCACAAGGTGGCTCAATTCTGTTTTTTTCTCATCGCTACCCGAATTATCGGAGACAGCCAGTTGAACGCCATGCAGCAAGCTAAAATCCACCGCGCTTTTAATCGTGGCACGACTAGCCGCGATAGGGCGGTTGGATGGAATACCGATGCAAAGACGCTTCTGGCTCATCTGCCTATACCCGTTTCAAAAAGCCGTCAGGCGCAACACTCAACAATAATTTATCTTCAATGGCGCGATCAATTTCGAAATGCAATGTATGGCCATCTGCGGCTGTATGCAGGCTATCTTTCAAGCTCTTCAAATAATCATGCACGGCTGTTTTCGGGTTATCCCCCGGCGCCCAAGGGCGATCCGGATAAAAATCAGCGGGCAAATCTTCGACGATCGTATCAAACACAAGGCAATAGCTGCCTTTGCTGACCAGCGGCGCATAAAGCTCTAACTCTTTCAACACATGGTCATGGGTATGGTTTGAATCCAGACATACCAGAATTTTCTTGGCATCCTTACAGGCTGCACGCACCTGTGCAATAGTTTCATCGGAAATAGATGAGCCTTGAATCATATCAATACGACCCGCCATCGGATGCGTTTCAACGGCCACACGGTTATGACTGCGAATATCAATATCAACGCCCAAAACGCGGCGCTTTGGCTTTTGCGGGTCCAGGAAACTACCATCATTCGCCGCATCTGCATATTCCAGCAAAGCCAGCATAGACGCACTTAAAATAAGTGATCCACCATGCGCAATCCCCGTCTCGATGATCAGGTCAGGCTTCACGTTCCAGACGACTTCCTGAAAAGCAACCATATCTGCCGGCAGCTGAATAATCGGGCGGCCCATCCATGCAAAGTTGTAGACATAGCGCTGCTCCAACGCGCGCTTAATCCAGTCGTTTGACATTTTCTGCCATTCGGCATCATCGCGGTACTTTGCCGCCATGGCACGATTTTCTTCGTGAAACTGTTCTTCCGGAGAAGCTTGTGGTGCTGTTGTCATGTGTCATTACCTTTCAATAGGAAGTTTATATTTTACTGGTCGTCCCCAAGGACAATTACGCGGCAGGGCAAAGCCGGCAGCGTAGCCAGAATTTCGTTTTTGTATCGTGAATTCATAATCCACAGACAGTCATTGTCCTGCAATGCAGACCAGTCAATTTCTTCTGGTGCTACACAGGCATGGCCCGTTAATGAAATAAAACAATTTTGTTTGCGCGGATTAATATCGACCAGCGCCGGAACTTTTGATCTTGCTTCATCTAATATATTTGCAAAAGCAATCCCTTTCGCACCCGCACCCCAGATAAAATTGCGGTCTGCTGCATTGACGATTTGTGCATACTTGCCAATTTCGCCCGTAAACAAATCGCTATAATCCGGCGCGCCACCTGCTTCTATCTTATCGACCAAATCGCCGATCTTCGCGCCGACCAGCATATATTGGTCACTAAAGACGCGATGTATATCGCAATGGCCTGAAAAGACCTTCTGGAAGAAGAATTCGGAAAAGTAATTGCAATGTTCATGGAAAATATCCCAGAACGCCTTGTGCTCGACAATCCATTCCACGCGTGGAATCTCGATAAAAATTTTACATTCCGGACGCAGGATTTTTTTCAGCTGCTGCAAGAATGCATAAGGGCCTTCAATATGCTCCAACGTATGGCGCATAATAACAATATCTGCATCTACATCTGCTGCCGTGTCGGCATTGAAGTATGATTTTACAATATCGGCGCTATCACCTTCATACGTCGGATCAAAACCTTTTACATTCAGACCGCGAGCCTTAAGCGTTTCGAGGAAATATCCCTTACCGCAACCGATTTCAACGATGCGGTCTTTTGGTGTTGCGCCTGATACAATCAGGTTTGCAATATCATCCAGATAGGACTGAAAGCTCGGGGAGTGGTCTTGTGCATTTTGATAATCACCGTCGTAATCCATCAAACCATTGTCGAATAGCGCATTGAAAATAAATCCGCAATCGCGGCACGCCGTCAGGTCAACAGCTGCAGCGGGTGCAGTCTGCGCAACAGTTGCGCTCGGGAACAATTTGTTCTGGAACGCAGGAATACGTGCAAGATGGTATATGCTATAAATCTCGGCACTGCCGCAAGCATCACAGGCTAATTTTTTCATCGATCTTCGTTCCCTTGATTGTTTGCAGTTTTGTTGTGTCCGCCCAGAAGGCAAAGGGCTCGTATGATGGATAGCCATAGAAGCCTTTATTCAGCTTAATATCGCGCTTCTTTTCTTTCAGGATCGTTTCCACCAGCGCGTCAACACGCAGGCCCGCACCACTGCCGATATTGATAATACCTGTCACGTCGTTTTGCAAAGCAATACAGACAGTATTCGCAGCCACCGTATCGACATGCACAAAATCGCGCACCTGATCGCCTTTGGACATATTGAACGTCTCCTCACCCGCCTCTAGCGCGCGGAGCAATTGCGGTATCACCGCACCAGGACGCTGACCGGGGCCATAGACGTAAAAGTAGCGCAGCCATTTCAAAGCAGCATCCTGTGGCAAAGACAGTACCAACATGTCATACAGCGTTTTTTTAGCAAGGCCGTAAAAGGTAACAGGTGTGGCTCCAGCCCCCTCGCCAGCAGCCCCCTCTTGCAAGCCGTATTCGAGACAAGAGCCCGCCACCGTAATGTTACGCAATCCTTGTTCAACAGCTTGCATGATAAATTTATATTGTGGCTCCAGATTGCCAAACAGGTTTGAGGGATCGGTATATTTCCCGACCTCTGCCCAAGCCAGATGCACCAAGGCATCATCGCCCTTCAAAATGCCTACAGGGAAACCGTCCGCAATATCTTTGCACAGCACAACATTTAAATCCGCATGTGCACCCAAAAGGCTTTCAGCCTTTGCAACATCTCTGACAAGAGCGGTCACGGCATGGCCTTGCGCAAGTGCTGTTTTTACAACCGCACGGCCAATAAACCCTGTCGCTCCCGTCACAATCAGATGCATATTTAGATGACTTCCACTTTGGGCACTGCCACCACGAATTGCCCGCCCCAGTCACGTACAGCCTGCTGCTGTTGCACAACTTCGGTTGCAATATTCCACGGCAAGATCAAAACCCAATCCGGCTTTTTCTCTGCCATCGCTTGCGGTGGCAAAATGGGGATATGGCTGCCCGGCATAAACTTGCCTTGCTTAGATGGTGCGGCATCACAAACGAAGGGGATCATATCCACCTTCACACCTGCATAGTTTAACAGCGTATTTCCCTTCGCCGCTGCGCCATAGGCCGCAACCGTTTTTCCCGCTGCCTTTTGCGCACGCAAAAAATCCAGAAGATCGGTTTTGACCTTATCGGCCTGCGGCTGAAAGTTTTGATAAACAGGCAAAGCCTGTAATCCAAACTCTGTTTCCTGTGCCAGCAGCGCTTTCACAGCATCCGTTGTATCGCGTGCAGCATCTGCGTGACAGCCATATACACGTAAACTGCCGCCATGCGTGGGGAGTGTTTCAACATCCCAGACGCGAAGCCCTGCGGCTTCAAAAATACGACTGACGGTATGCAGCGACAAATACGAGTAATGCTCGTGATACACCGTATCAAACTGGTTGTGCGCGATCAGCTGCATCAAATGCGGGAATTCAAGTGTGATCGTGCCAGCAGGCTTCAGCAATGCCTTCATCCCTGCTGTGAAGTCGTTAATGTCGGGCACGTGGGCATAGACGTTATTGCCGATAATCAGATCAGCCGCTTTGCCGTCTTCTTTCAGCTTCGTGCCCAAGGCTTTGCCAAAAAATTCACGCACCACAGGAATGCCTAATTTTTCTGCAGCATCCGCCGTTGCCCCTGTTGGCTCCACACCAAGACAGTGAATACCCGCCAGCACAAAATTGCGCAGCAAATAACCATCGTTGGAGGCAAGCTCGACCACCATGCTGTCATCGCCGAGTGAGAGACGCGGCGTGATCATATCGGCATAGTTTTTGGCGTGTTGCAGCCAGCTGGATGAAACAGATGAGAAATAGGCATAGTCATGACGGAACAAATCACCGGCAGCGGCATAATCTTCGGTTTGCACCAGCCAGCATTTATCACACACAAACAACTTCAGCGGAAAAAATTTCTCCGGCTGCTGCAAATCTTCTTGTGCTAGATAGTCGTTTGACGGCGGTGCTGTGCCTAAATCAAGAAACACATGCGACAATTCTGTATGGCAATGACGGCAGTTCATATAGCTACTCCGGTAAAACGATCATCAATCAAAGGATGTGACTGGTCACGTGCAGAAAGATCCACCACCGGCAAAGGCCAGTGTATGCCCACGGCAGGATCATCATAGCGCAACCCGCCTTCTGCTTCTTTGTTATAAAATGCGGTATGCAAGTACATCATTTCGCTATTCGGCTCTAACACCTGAAAACCATGTGCGAAACCTTCGGGGATAACGAGCATACGGGCATTGTCACCCGATAATTCTTCCGCATGATATTGCAAAAAGCTGGATGACCCCTTGCGCAGATCAACCGCAACATCCAACACACGGCCACGCAGGCAACGCACCATCTTCATTTCGGCAGATGGCGCATATTGAAAATGCATGCCACGCACCGCGCCTGCGGCAGCCGTTCTGGAATGATTGGCCTGTACAATCTGGCGGCCGCCCACAGCAGCGGCGAGTTCTTCCGCGCAAAACAAGCGCATAAACGCGCCACGATGATCGGATACAGGCACGGTTTCCGCCACCATCAAGCCATCGATCGCTGTCGGGGTTAATTTCATGACTGCGCCCAAACAATGCCTGCATCGCGTGCGGCGTTTGTATAAACATCCAGCTGTTCTTTTGTTATCACAGCCTTTGTTTCATGATACTGGCGATACCAGTTAACCGTCGCGGCAATACCCTCTTCCAGACTCCAGACAGGTTCCCACTTCAATTGGCTGCGCGCACGTGCGCTATCCAGATGCAATAGCTTCGCTTCATGCGGCTGCGGTGATCCATCGACCTGCCAGTTCACCGCGGGCCAGTTTTTTTGCATCAGCGTCAACACAGCTTCAACCGTTTGGTTTCCGGCATCATCGGGGCCGAAATTAAAGGCTGTTGCGGCAGACTTATCGCCTTCCAGCAGTTTCTGGCCCAGCTGCAAATAGCCGGACAAAGGCTCCA
>JBGTNC010000192.1:0-1611 GCA_041743265.1 Alphaproteobacteria bacterium
CTTCGCCCTGCGCGACAAAGGCATTGAAAGCATCATGATCAACTGCAACCCCGAAACCGTATCCACCGATTACGATACATCGGACCGTTTGTACTTCGAGCCGATCACTGCCGAAAAAGTAATGGATATTATTCACGCCGAACAAAAAAACGGCAAAGTACTGGGCGTGATTGTGCAGCTGGGCGGACAAACACCGCTGAAACTCTGCGCGGAGCTGGAACAGGCTGGCATTAAAATTCTGGGCACCAGCCCCGATGCGATTGATTTGGCCGAAGACCGCGAACGTTTTTCCAAAGTCCTGCACAAAGCAAAATTGAAACAACCCGCCAACGGCATGGCCCGCAACGCAGCCGAAGCTGAAAAAATCGCGCACGACATTGGCTATCCCGTTGTCATCCGCCCGTCTTACGTCTTGGGTGGCCGCGGCATGGAGATTGTGCATGATGTCGCCGCCCTGCGCCGCTATATCAATACCGCTGTCGAAGTATCTGGCAACAGCCCTGTCTTGATCGACCATTACCTGCAAAACTGTATCGAGGTAGATGTCGATGCGCTTTGCGATGGCAAGGAAGTTTTCATCGCAGGCGTGATGGAACATATCGAAGAAGCGGGCATTCACTCCGGTGACAGCACCTGTTCCCTCCCGCCGCATTCATTGCGTCAGGAAATTGTGATCGATTTGATGGACCAGAGCATCACGCTTGCAAAAGCGCTCGGTGTCGTCGGCCTCATGAACGTACAATTCGCCGTGAAGCAAAGCCGTGACCCTGCCAATCTGGATGATTACGAGATTTATGTGATCGAGGTAAACCCGCGTGCATCCCGCACCGTGCCGTTTGTGGCGAAAGCAACAGGCATGGCGGTGATCAAAGCCGCCACGCGTTTGATGATTGGCGATCGCATCAAGGATCTTCTCAGCGAAGGCTTGCTGCATCACCGCCGGTTTGAACATGTCGCTGTCAAAGCGCCCGTCTTCCCCTTCGACCGTTTTCCGAAGGTGGATTCTGTGCTGGGGCCAGAAATGCGCTCGACCGGTGAAGTCATGGGAATCGACCGCGATTTCCGCCGTGCCTTTGCCAAGGCCCGCATTGGCGCCGGCGCCAAATTACCGCTCTCGGGCACTGTTTTCGTGTCTGTGCGCGACCCGGATAAGAACATGATTATCCCGCTTGTGGCAAAATTGGCTGATATGGGTTTTCATATAGTTGCAACCAGTGGCACGGCACGGCATCTGGTGGATGCCGGTATTCGTGCCCGAAAAGTCAATAAAGTCCATGAAGGTCAACCACATATCTTCGACGCCATGATCAACGGCGAAGTGGCCCTCATGCTGAACACGACTGATGGTCCGCAGGCCGTGGTGGATGACTTTAACTTGCGCAGGGCGGCGTTACAGAATAAAATCCCCTACTATACGACCATCCCCGGTGCAAAGGCGGCAGTTGATGCCATTTTCGCGCTGCGCCAGTCGGGGCCGTTCGATGTGAAGTCGCTGCAGGAATACCTCAAGGCGGCTTGAAATAACCGGACCACACAACCCCGCCGATGCACCGCTTGTGCATGCTGGTGGATTTATTTGTTTTTTTGCAACCGAGGAACTTATTAATGTCG
>JBGTNC010000193.1:0-3969 GCA_041743265.1 Alphaproteobacteria bacterium
CTCCCAGCGCGGGAGGGAATCACTGCGCAACAATATTACGCCTATCGCAAGCCGTATTAAAGAGCTTTTCGAGGTTTTATTGTTTGAAAAAAAAGGATTTTTTAGTCTTAATTTGAACACCGGTCACGACGGTGCAAAAGAGATAAATCTCTTAAAGAGAATGGCGCGAGTGACGGGACTTGAACCCGCGGCCTCATGCGTGACAGGCATGCGCTCTAACCAACTGAGCTACACCCGCAATTCTCTTAAGTCAGGCGTATTTAATGACGGTTTTTCGGGGTGTTGTCAACGAAGAAATCATTTATGTGTAATTTATCTTACCCACAGGCTGCGTTTTTTTATCTATTTGATTTAAATGGATAAAAATAACCGCCTTTTTCAGACCACTTCGGCTGGGGCCAGCTTGCAGCCGTCTTTTGCATTGCCCACTTCCACCTGAATCGTTGGATGATGGATTTTAAAGCGGTTTTGCAGCGCAACGCCTACATCATGCAAGAAAGTATCATCTGGTGCCGCACCCGGGCGCAGCAGGTGCACGGTCAAGGCGGTCTCTGTCGTGCTCATTGCCCAAATATGTAAATCATGCACTTCCGTCACCCCCGGCAAGGCGGCTAGATAATCACGCACCTTGGCCTGATCGATATTTTTGGGCACACCCGCCAGCGACAAATGCAAGGCATCACGCGCAAGGCCCCACGTGCTCCAGACAATCACCGCCGCGATAACAAGACTGATCACTGGGTCAATCCAGTACCAGTCTGTCGCCATCACAATCAATGCTGCGATCACAACGCCCAGTGATACGGCAGCATCTGCTGCCATGTGCAAAAACGCACCGCGCACATTGATGTCATCTTTCTGGCCGTGCCAGAACATCATGGCTGTTGCTGTATTGATGACGATACCGATGGCCGCCACCCAAACAACCGTCATGCCCGCAATGGGTGCAGGTTCAAAAAACCGCTGCAGCGCTTCAAAAAGAATGCCGCCCACCGCGACAAACAGCAAAGCCGCATTGGCAAGCGCTGCCAGAATAGAGGCGCTGCGATAGCCGTAAGTACGCGTGGCTGTTGGAATAAGCCGCGCCAGCCATGCCCCGCCCCATGCCAGCAGCAAGCCGACAACATCTGAAAAGTTATGCATGGCATCGGCAATCAACGCGAGCGAATTGGAAATAAAACCGAACAATAATTCGGCAATAACAAACGCCATGTTCAGCGCGGCACCGATGGCAAAGCGTTTATCGAAGTTTTTTGGGATATGATGGTGATGCCCGTGACCACAACCGCCGTGCCCGTGATCATCGCCGTGCGCATGGTCATTGCCATGATCGTGCGCATGTTCTTCGTGGGAATGATCGTGATGATGGTCGCAGCCGGAAGCCATAATAATAAGCCATAAAGTAAGGGTTGTGGAACGAAACCAAGATTATTGAAGTTTTCCCTTGAAAACAATGGCGAGTATCGACAGCATTCAAATATCTTTTTCGCACAGTGCTTGTGTATAATATGGACAATCACCGGATGGACCCCGCGCCAATGACCGCAGACCCGTTTACACACATCGTATTCCTACTCAATTCAGGCGCACTGGCACAGGCCTTGCCTCTGACGGAAGCATTGCTGCAAACGGAAAAATCCGCCCGCGTCTACCGCGCCCTTGGCTTTATTCACAAAACACAGGGCAATTTGGAAAAAGCGGTCGAATACCTCGAAAACGCCGTAGAGGTAGACGAGGCAGATCACAATTCCCTCTCCCTGCTCGCAGAAATCTATTTATCGGTAAACGACCTGCCGCAAGCCATCGGCCATTATGTGCTGGCGATCGACGCCAGCCCCGATACGCTCTCTTACAAAGAAAACTTTTTGATACTGGCCGGCGGCGTCACGTTTGAAGAATACAATCAAGTCATTGCCGATGCACTGAGCCGCTGCCTGCAAACACCCGAGCTTGAATGCCAAGGCGCGCAAATCTTATGGTACAACCTGCTGATACAGCATCCGGAAATTAAAAAGATATACAAAGGCGGCGCCGACAAAGGCCTGCCCTGCTTTATTTCTGCAAGTCTTGAAAAAGCCAAAAGCCTGTCCTTCCTGCAAACGCCGCTGTTTGTGGCCGGTTTACAAAAGCTGGTTATTTATAACCCTATATTCGAACAGTTTATTACGGCACTCCGCCGCAAGTTGCTGGATGCGCATATTCAAAAATCCAGCCTGATGCCGGAAGCCGACTTGGTCAACCTGGCGGCGGCAATCGGTATTTACGCCTATAACACCGAATATATTTTTGATACCAGCAAAGACGAACAAAACTGGGTAACAGAAACACTGGCACAAGCAGAGGCACTCTCGCCCGTCGCCTTGGCGCTCTTATCTTGTTATCACCCGCTCTCCAACCTGCCGATGGCGCAAGACCTGCAACAACAGCATAACTTTGACCCGGCGCTGTCCGCCCTGTTTCAAACCCAAATTGCCGAGCCACAAAGGCTGGCTGACCTGCGCGGTACCATCAAGCAACTGACACCGATTGATGATGCGACATCGGAAGCCGTGCGCGCGCAATACGAAGAATTCCCCTATCCCCGCTGGAAAAACCTGACGCCCGCCACCATTCATCCGGAAACGGAAGGGTTTTTACAAGAAGGCGCGCCGGATATCCTGATCGCCGGTTGTGGCACGGGCCGCGAAGCCCTGCAACTGGCAGCCGCCCTGCCCCATGCAAAAATCACCGCTGTGGACTTGAGCTTGACGAGCCTGTCTTACGCCATCGACCGCGCACGCCTGCACGGATTGGACAAAAACATTACCTTTGCGCAGGCAGATATCCTCAAACTCGGTGATATGGGGATGCAGTTTGATTTCATCGCCTCCGCTGGCGTTTTGCACCACATGCAAGACCCGACAGCAGGTTGGCGCGTACTCGCAAGCCTATTGAAGCCACACGGTGTCATGCGCCTCGGCCTTTACAGCAGCCTTGCGCGTTATGCTGTCACCACGGCACGCAAGGCTATTCGTGACCACAAAATCGGCTCCACTGCCGCTGCTATGAAGGATTTCAGAAAACACAGCACGCAGGCACTAAGCCCGCAGGTCATTGCAGACCTGATGGGCTACGGTGATTACTATCATTTGTCCATGTACCGCGACCTGATTTTTCATGTGCAAGAGCATCAGTTCGATATCCCCGGTATCGGCATCACCCTGAAGAATCTGGGCCTGCAGTTCCGTGGATTTATTTTGTCAGAGGCACAAGCGCAAGCCTTCGAAAATAGCTTCAGGCCACCTGTCGATTTTATGAGTCTGAAAAACTGGGCAGCGTTTGAAGCACAAAACCCGCATGCTTTCCGCGAAATGTACCACTTCTGGTGCAGTCGCTAAATTAACCCATGTCATACAAAGGATACAAAAACATGAAAACGATTATCCGCACAACCTGCGCACTGGCGCTTGCAGCAAGCATGAGCCTTGGCGCACAG
Organism: Alphaproteobacteria bacterium; assembly: GCA_041743265.1. Classification (GTDB taxonomy): domain Bacteria; phylum Pseudomonadota; class Alphaproteobacteria; order Micavibrionales; family UBA2020; genus UBA2020. Next base: position 3,476 of record JBGTNC010000193.1, read on the forward strand.
GCTTTCGCCACCAGTCCGCCCGTTTACAAAAGCCTTTCCACCACTATGCACAATGCCGCCGGTGACGCGACAGGCAGCATCCGCATTACCGAAGGCTTGAACGGCGGCTTACTGATCGACATCGATATGAGCGGGTTGGAGCCAGGCTGGCGCGCGCTGCACATCCACGGCACAGGCGATTGTTCCGACCATACAGATCACTTTAAAAAAGCAGGCGGCCATGCCACCACAGCAGAACAAGAGCACGGCTTTATGAACGTAAAAGGCCCTCATATGGGTGACCTGCCCAATATCTGGGTTGCCGCCGATGGCACCGTGAAAGCCCAGTTTTTTACATCCCAGATCAAACTAGCCGATTTGCAGGATGCGGATGGCGCGTCTTTCATGATCCACGCCGATGCAGATGATTATATCAGCACACCGGCTGGCAATGCAGGCACACGCCTTGCTTGTGGCGTGATCGGTGTGGTTCCTGCTGCAAAATAAGCCGCAGC
>JBGTNC010000194.1:0-2898 GCA_041743265.1 Alphaproteobacteria bacterium
CGCATCGGCAGCGGCTTTACTGGAGGTAGGGTCTGCGGCATGGGGCAGGTCTGCGGTGGTCACGCCTGCATCGGCAAAATCATAGCGGCGACGGATGAGCGTTTCTTTGCGACGATCCAACAGGTAAATACAGTCGGGCAGATACAGATGGAACAGCACATGATTGGCATCACGTTCTTGTTTCAACGGAATCGGGTTGAAACAAAACAACAGGTCATAGGCAAAGGCACCGTAAAAACCGGCGAAGCTGTCGGATGCTTCGGCATGTTGAATAAATAAACGGAGCGGCGACAAAGGAGACGGCTGACGCGAACGGTCTTCTTCAGTGAAGATTTTATCTGTCGGTACCAGTTTGCATTCCAGCAAGGTATCATCGTGGCGGAGCGGTTTGAAAGCATCATCTTGATGACGCTCAAAAAAACTTTCCAGTAAATCCAGCACGCGTTGGCCGCGCGGGGTGAGGGCCGCAAAAACTGTTTTATCCTGATATCCGCGTATTTCAACCGGGGGGCGATCAAAGCCGATATCCCAGCGGGAATAGCGCCCGGGGTAATCGGTATCGGATGCCATATAAAGACCTTTTTCACGGTCGAGGCTGTCTACCAGCGCATCGAGGCCGCTTTCATAGGGGAATTGTTGGTCTTGATGTGTAATTTTCATGTTTTTTGCCGTGCCGCTCGGGGCGAATGTGGGGCCGTCCGCAGCAAAGCGCGAACAGCGTCAAGAATATAGAGATAGGGAGGAAAAAGACAGTAAAATGGCGGTTATTTCCGCCACCAAAGCAATGGTGCGGCGGCAAAAAAGCCCAAGTGCTGCATATGTCGGATGCGAACTGTCATAACACTATCGAAACACGGGAGTATTTTTGTGTCAAGTCGTCGTGCGGGAATTAAGGCCCTGCAGGCGGCGGCGGTGGTGGGGGAGGTGGTACAGCTGTTGCCGTCGCGGCACCAGCAACGGCAGAAGGATCTGCCGTGCCCAGCATAACGGTCGCCGTTGTATAGGCAGCATAAAGAGCCACACCGGCAACGCCTTGTTTGCGGGTAATGCCGCCGTTATTCAGTTTCATGGCACCCCATGCCAAAAGTGCGGAAACACCGAAGGCGGCGGTATTGACAAAACCCATCAGTGTTTCGCGTGGATTTAAATCTGGTGGAATTTCGGCACCGGTCAAAGAGACGATCCCGCCGATCATCAACAGATTGAAAACGTTGGAACCCAAAACGTTACCAATCGCCATATCGGTTTCGCCTTTAAGGGCTGCTTTGATGTTCACTGTCAATTCCGGCAGCGATGTGCCGATGGCAACACCCAATACACCGACCAGCGCAGGGCTGACACCTGCTGCAATACCAAAAGCTGTCGCACTGGCCACCAGGAAACTGGCAGCACCCACAAGGCCTGCAACGCCGGCAAGGCCAAGTGATATGTTCATCCACGTCGGTAGTTTGGCCTCTTTGGGTTCTTCTGCAACGCTTTCGCCATTTTGTACGGCTTGTGTTTTTGCATCGGCAGCGGCTTGTTGTTCTTCTGCGGTGGGCATATCTTTTTGCCCGCGTTTGTAGGATTGCCACATATAAAGGCCAAGGCCGCCCAGCATAGCGGCACCAACAATCGGATTAAGCGCACCCAGTGCCATTTGTGTGGCAAAGGCCGCAGTTGAAACGCCCATGACGGCGGCGTTGAATTTCCAACTATTGCCTTTACCTTCGATTTTGCGAATGGCTGCAGTAGCACCCAGAATAAGTAAGATATTGGCAATGTTCGATCCGGCAATGTTACCGATACCAATGGCAGGGTTGCCCTGCATGATGGCGCCGCCGGAGACAAGAAGCTCTGGCAGGGAAGTTAAAAGCCCAAGCCCGATGCCAAGTGTCATCGGTGCAATGCCCATTTTTTTACCAAGAACCGCCATATTGTTGACGACGGTATCGCTTGTTTTCATGAGCAGATACATACCGACAGCCATGGCACCCGCTGCACCCAATGCGCTGCCCAGCAGCGGGGTGGCAAGGGCCGTTGTGCCCAGTAAAATGCCCATGACAATCGCACTGGACTGAACGCCTTTGTCTTCTTTGGCAAAGCGGCCAGCGGTTGTGAAATGGGATTTGAACAAACTGAAGTCGCGTTTTTTCTTCGGGGGAACGGCATTGCCGTTGGCGGGAGTTTCACTCTTTGCGCTCTGTTCGGCTTCTGCTGTGTTTGTTTTTTGTGTCATCTGTAATGGAGCGCAATTTCTATTAAAACAAGGACTTGGGATATTTAGTGACGCAGGTCACTATACAAAGTCAGGGTAAATTATGTCAATTGTTATCTTGTCTGGAACTTCAAGGGGTTAGTTTAATTTTAGGCGTGATCTGCGGGCCAAAGCCAAGCCGCGCCCCGCACACCGGAAGAATCGCCATGCCGCGCCGGTACAATGCGGGTTTTGACAGTGTCGGAAAAAATATAGCGTGCCCATTGCTGCGGCAGGTTTTGATAAAGGCTATCGACATTGCTCATGCCACCGCCCAGCACAATCACGTCTGGGTCGAGAATATTCACAACTTGAGCCAGAGCACGGCTCAACCGGTCAGTATAGCGGGCAAGGGCAGCGGTGGCTTTTGCTTCTGCTGCGCGGGCTTGCGTAATGATGTCGTGGGTAGAGAGCGCCTCCCCCGTGACGCGCAGATAATCATTTTTGAATCCCGTGCCGGAAATCCATGTTTCCAGACAGCCACTGCGGCCGCAGTAACATAAGGGGCCGGGGTATTCGCAAATTTTTACGTCTGTTGTGAAGTAATGATCCGCCAGTGTGTCGATGACAGCGGGTGCCGCTTCAAACTTTATGTCGGCGGGGGTGGCGGCTATGCGAGGATAGGGCAGCGGATTGTGTCCCCATTCACCGCCTAAGATCGG
>JBGTNC010000195.1:0-7281 GCA_041743265.1 Alphaproteobacteria bacterium
GAGGCTATGCTGACCGATATCGGCTTTACAGGCGGTGGACGCGGCACACATCAGGTTTACCTGAAAGGGCAGCCAGCGCATCGTTTGAAGGACGAAAGCATCGTTGATCATCTGGTGCATCTGGTTGAAGAAAAAGCGGCCGAGATTGAAAAACAGCTGGCTGCAAAGTCAGGCTAAAGGATCGTTATGTCGCTGGACCGTAAATTAGATCAGGTGCTGAGCCGTTTTCAGGAGGTTGAATCCCTGCTGGGCACGGGCACGCTTGCGTCTGAGGTCTTTACAAAGTTGTCGCGTGAATATGCGGAGTTAACGCCCCTTGCCGAATTAATCGGCAATTATAAGAAAGCCAAACATGAATATGCGGATCTGGAAGGGCTGATGCGCGACCCTGCGGGCGACAAAGATATGCGCGCCATGGCAGAGGAAGAATACTATCGCCTGAAAGAAGAACTGCCGTCGTTCGAACACAAAATTCAGGTGGCTTTGCTGCCCAAAGATGCCGCAGATGAAAAAAACGCCATTCTAGAGATCCGCGCAGGCACAGGTGGGGATGAAGCAGCTCTCTTTGCGTTAGATTTATTTGATATGTATAAGCGCTATGCCGCAGAGCAAGGGTGGCGGTTTGAAATCATGGAGCTGGCCGAAAATGATCTCGGCGGTATTAAGCAGGCGGTCATCGGTGTATCCGGTCAGGCGGTCTTTGCAAGGTTGAAGTATGAATCTGGCGTGCATCGCGTACAGCGGGTGCCGGCAACCGAGGCCAGTGGCCGTATCCATACCTCTGCCGCCACAGTGGCGGTTCTGCCAGAGGCCGAGGAAGTGGATATGACGATTAATGATAACGATCTCAGGATTGATGTCATGCGCTCCGGCGGGGCGGGTGGTCAGCACGTGAACAAGACGGAATCTGCCGTGCGTATCACGCATATGCCGAGCGGGATCGTGGTCGTGCAGCAGGGAGAAAAATCCCAGCACAAGAATAAAGACCGCGCTATGAAAATTCTGCGTGCAAGATTATATGAAATGGAACGGCAGAAATTAGCCGATGCACGCGCGGCGGACAGGCGCGATCAGGTCGGCTCTGGCGATAGGTCAGAGCGTATTCGTACATATAATTTTCCACAAGGCCGTGTGACGGATCACCGGATTAACCTGACGCTTTATAAGCTCGACCGTATTATTACGGGCGAATGTCTGGATGAAGTGATTGATCCGCTAATCAGTGAAGATCAAGCGGCCAAGCTGATTGAGATGTCATGGTAATGATGGCTACAGCAGACAGAGATAGCAGAAAAGAAAAGACATTCAAAGATATCGTCCTTGAATTTAAACAAACACTGACAGATGCCGGGATTGATACGCCAGAGCTGGACGCAAGGCTGCTGGTGCAGGGCGTGCTGGAAATTAGCCACGAAGAATTATTGTTAAATAACAATAAGGTGCTGACGTTTGGTGAAGAGGGGTCTTTAAAGAAAGCCCTCGGCCGGCGACTGAATCACGAACCTGTATCGCGCATCATGGGGATGCGTTCTTTCTGGAAGTCAGAATTTAAAGTAACGCCAGAAACCCTTGATCCAAGGCCAGATTCTGAAACATTAATCGAGGCTGTGCTGGAATGGGTGCCCGAAGGGCTCACGACCCGTCAGCGTGTGCTGGATTTGGGGACGGGTACGGGCTGTTTATTGCTCTCTATTTTACAGGAATGGCCCAAGGCGGTAGGTGTGGGGTTGGATATCAGCGCAGGCGCTGCCCGTACGGCGGCTGCCAATAGCCGTCGCTTGAACCTGCAGCGCCGCGCCGGATTTATGGCGCAGGACTGGGCCAAGTTCCGGCCCAAGGGGCTTTGTGATGTGGTTATTTCCAATCCACCGTATATCGCTGAAAAGGAGCGCGCAGACCTGGCACCGGAGGTTTTGGACTATGATCCTCCCGAAGCCCTGTTCGGCGGCCATGATGGTCTGACGGCTTACCGCAGCCTTGCTGACAATTTGCCGTTTTTCCTGAAGCCCCATGGTTTGGCCTTCTTTGAAATAGGGCCGACACAGGCGGCCGATGTTACGGATATCCTTGTGACAGGTGGGTTAACTGTGCTACAAACCCGACATGATTTGGCCGGACGCGATCGGGTACTTGTGGCGCGCTTAACCGGATAATTCCTTGAAAAAGGTATTCAAATCAATATTTTGCAAAAATACTGCTTTTCAAGCGACTCGGGCTTAGCTAACATGGGTTAGTACTTCCTGCGGCATCGTATCTGCCTCGTGCCGGACAGGAAGTATCAGGGGAGCGCTTCACGGGAGCCATAAGGGCCGGAAGCTGAAAAATTTGGGGCAATACATCAACGCGAAGTGAGCCAGATGAGACATAATCAACAAAACGGAAGACGTTTTCGTGGCCGTAGTAATAATAACGGCAATGGCCAAGGCAATCATAACCATAGCAACCACAGTAGCAGTAACCATGGGGGTGGCGGCAACCGTCGCATCAATCCGCGGGTTCATACTTTTGACAGCAACGGGCCGGATGTACGTATTCGCGGTAACGCTGTTCAAATCACCGAAAAATACCTGACATTGGCCCGCGATGCGCAAGGCAGCGGGGATCGTGTTCTGGCAGAAAGCTATTTGCAGCATGCCGAACATTACCAACGTATGTTGGGCGAGATGACGGAAGACTATAACCGTCAGCAACAATTGCAGCAGCAGCAACAACAGCCGCAGCAACAACAACAGCAACAACAAAATAGCCATCACAATAACCGCTCTGAACAAGGCTCGGATGATCAGGGAAACCAAGGAACAGGCGAGCAACCGGATGTACCGCTGAACGACCTGGATCAGGGATTTCTGGTAGGGGCCCGTAACACGGGTGCCAAGCCTGCTAAAAACAATACGGAAGAAGCCGCATCCGGTGATACGGATGATGTCGCCGCCGAGCCTGTTGCACGCCCACGCCGTGCTGCTGGCCGCCAAAAAGCGACAGAGACGGTTTGATTAAGCGTTTGTTTCGGTACGATTTTAGATAAGGCAAAGGGGTGTTTTCCAAAACACCCCTTTGTTTATTTTTTTGATATTTATTAAGTCCATATCCGTTTTTGGCGCGTATAATATTTAAAAGGTGCCTATTGGAGGGCCTTTTTGCGAAACGAAGGGAGTGCCGCAATGGACTTCGAGAAATTTACCGAACGTGCCAAATCTGCCGTGCAAGCCGCACAAACGCTGGCCTTGCGAAATAATCACCAATATTTACAGCCCGAACATTTGCTCAAAGCCCTGCTGGATGATGACAGCGGTGTTGTGCGTAACCTTGTGCGTGCATCGGGTGGTAAGCCTGAAGCTTTGGTCAAGGTTCTGAATGAAGGGCTTGCCGGTATGCCTTCCGTGCAGGGCAGCGGATCTGGCGGGGTGCATATGTCGCCCAATCTTGCAAAGGTTTTGGATCATGCGCAACAGGCCGCGCAAAAATCCGGCGATAAGTTTGTGACGCTGGAGCGTTTGTTGCAGGGCATTACGCTGTTGCCGCAATGTGAAGCCGCGAAAGTATTAAAAGAAAACGGCGTGAATGCCGATAGCCTGAACAAGGCCATTAATCACATCCGCAAAGGCCGTACGGCCGATAGCGCGACATCCGAAGATCAATTCGAAGCGCTCAAAAAATATGCACGCGATCTGACGGAAGCCGCCCGCAATGGCAAGCTGGACCCTGTGATTGGCCGCGATGAAGAAATTCGCCGCGCCATTCAGGTATTATCCCGCCGCACCAAAAACAACCCTGTGTTGATCGGTGAACCGGGCGTGGGGAAAACAGCAATTGTCGAAGGCCTCGCCTTGCGCATCATCAACGGTGATGTGCCCGAAAGTTTGAAAGACAAAAAACTGCTGTCGCTTGATTTAGGTGCCATGATTGCGGGCGCTAAATTCCGTGGCGAGTTTGAAGAACGCCTGAAAGCGGTGTTGGAAGAAATCCGCGCAGCGGCGGGTGAAGTCGTTTTGTTTCTGGATGAAATGCACACCCTTGTCGGTGCTGGTAAGGCAGAAGGCGCCATGGATGCGGGTAATATGCTGAAACCGGCCTTGGCGCGGGGTGAACTGCATATGATCGGCGCCACAACGCTGGATGAATACCGTAAGCATATTGAAAAAGATGCGGCGCTAGAGCGTCGTTTCCAGCCCGTGTTCGTGCGGGAGCCAACGGTTGAAGACACCATTTCTATCTTGCGCGGCTTGAAAGAGAAATATGAGCTGCATCATGGTGTGCGCATCACCGATAGCGCCATTGTGGCGGCAGCGACATTGTCGAACCGTTATATTTCGGACAGGTTCTTGCCAGATAAAGCGATTGATCTGATTGATGAAGCATCGTCTCGCCTGCGCATGGAAGTGGATAGCAAGCCAGAAGAGCTGGATGAGCTGGACCGCAAGATTGTGCAGTTGAAAATTGAACGCGAAGCTTTGAAAAAAGAACAAGACGATCAGCCGACGCGCGACAGATTGGAAAAGCTGGAAGTTGATTTGACGGATCTTGAAAAACAATCCGCCGAAATCACATCCAAATGGCAGTCTGAAAAAGAAAAACTGTCGTCGGGCCAGAAAATTCAGGAAGAGCTTGAAAAAGCTAAACTTGAATTGGAACAGGCACACCGCGAAGGTAACTGGACACGTGCAGGGGAGCTGACCTATAGCGTTATTCCCCAGCTGGAAGAAAAACTTGCTGAGTCTTCCGAAGCTGCAGAAAACGCGATGATCAACGAAGAAGTGCGCGATGCCGATATTGCTGCCGTGGTTAGCCGCTGGACAGGTATTCCTGTGGATAAGATGATGCAGGGCGCGCGGGAGCGTTTGTTGCAGATGGAAGACCATCTGAAAAAACGCGTCATCGGTCAGGAAGAAGCCGTGGCATCTGTTGCCAATGCCGTGCGCCGTGCGCGTGCGGGTCTGCAACGCCAGAACCAGCCGATAGGTACCTTTTTGTTTTTAGGGCCCACAGGGGTTGGTAAAACCGAGCTGGCCAAGGCACTGGCAGAATTTCTGTTTGACGATGAAAGCGCCATGCTGCGGATTGATATGTCCGAATACATGGAAAAACATTCGGTCTCGCGTATGGTCGGGGCCCCTCCGGGCTATGTCGGCTATGAAGAAGGCGGTGCTTTGACTGAATCCGTTCGGCGCAGGCCTTATCAGGTCGTGCTGTTCGATGAAGTCGAAAAAGCGCATCCGGATGTGTTTAACATTCTTTTGCAAGTATTCGATGACGGACGCTTGACGGATGGTCAAGGCCGCGTGGTTGATTTTTCCAATACGGTTTTGATCATGACGTCGAACCTTGGATCAGAATATCTGGTCGCGCAGAAAGAAGGCGAAGATGTTGAACTGGTGCGCGGGCAGGTGATGGATGTGGTTAGCCATGCTTTCCGTCCTGAATTCCTGAACCGGATTGACGATATTTTGCTGTTCCGTCGCCTCAGCCGCGATGTGATGAAAGATATTGTGGATATTCAACTGCAGGGCCTGCAAAAAATGTTGCAGGAACGTCAAATCACGCTGGTGATGGATGATAAAGCCAAGGCTTCTCTGGCAAGTGCCGGTTATGATCCAGCCTTTGGTGCACGTCCGTTGAAACGTGTGATACAGCGCGAACTGCAAAACCCGCTGGCCAGCCTGATGATCGAAGGTAAGGTGAGTGATGGTGACGGTGTCACGGTCTCTGCCGATGATGCGGGGCTTGTGATTACGCCGACCGCAGCGGTTGCCAAGGAAAAGCCTAAAAAAGGCAAATCCAAGGATGATGAAGAAGCGGCGTAAGGCTTTTTAAGTTGCCTTACCCGATACGGCGCGTGGCGGTAATACCGCCGCTGCGCTCTTCAACCAGCCAGAGCGGTTCAATACAGGTTTTCATGTGAAAGGCATTGGCGTGCAGGATGTTTTCATCATCCACCATGATGCCGACGTGCCCAGGGAAAAAGACAATGTCGCCCGTGCGCGGCGTTGTCTCGATGGGCTGGCCAATCACATCTGTCTGTTTTTCCGTGTCGCGTGGCACCACAATACCCGCGCGGGCGAGGGATACTTGCACAAGGCCTGAACAATCGATGCCAAAGCCGCTGCGCCCACCCCAGTAATACGGTGTCTCCAGAAATTTTTTGGCGGTACTCACGTAATCGTCTTCGTGCAGATCCAACGTGGTCAAGTGCTTGTTGTACACCCAGCCGCCACGGAACAGATGCGAGAATTTTTCGCCTTCTTCTGTGACAGTCACAATGCTGCCAAAACTTAAAACATCCAACCGTGGAGATTTGATGCTGGCATCGCGGTAAACGGGCGTGCGGGCTTCAATCACCACATGCGTGGGCGGTTTTAAAGCAGATGTTGGCTGTAAAAGTTTGGACGGTACATAGCCGCTATAGCCATCCTGTGCCGATACACCATGACACCAGCCGTTTTCTTCCCGATCTACGGTGAAGGTTTCACCGTAGATCAGTTGAGATTCAAACTTGCCGCGTAGGGCAGCTTCATCTGGTGCGCCGTGAATATCGGCAACAGGGGTTATGACGCGATGATGGCTCAAGGTTTGCGCCCTTTTGGTTTGTCAGCGGATTTAGGCGCGGGCGCTTTGCCGTATTTCTCACGGATCATGTCGTAGCTTGCGCGCATACCCAGTGCTTCACCACCTTCAGGGCGGCCCGGCTTTGTACCGGGGTTCCAGGCGAAGGTGTCGATATGTACCCAGGGCACATCTTTATCAACAAAGCGCTCCAAAAACAGCGCGGCGGTAATGGCACCTGCATGGCCGCCAGCACCTGCATTGTTCACGTCAGCGGTTTTGCTGGCGATCATGTCGTTATAGGGCTGCCACAGGGGCAGGCGCCACAATGGGTCTTGTACCTTTTGGCCGGATTTCAACAGGGCATCTGCTACCTTGTCGTCATTCGAGAACATGGCCGGCAGATCAGGGCCGAGGGCAACGCGCGCGGCACCTGTTAACGTCGCGAAGTCGATGATCAGGTCAGGCTTTTCGCGGCATGCTTCGGCAATGGCATCGGCCAGTACCAGACGGCCTTCGGCATCTGTATTGCCGATTTCAACGCTGATGCCTTTGCGGGTTTTGATAATGTCACCGGGGCGGAAGCTGTTGCCATCGACCGAGTTTTCAACGGCCGGAATAAGTACGCGCAAACGCACGGGCAGGTTTTCAGACATAATCATCTGGGCCAGGCCCAAGACATGCGCAGCACCGCCCATGTCTTTTTTCATCAAACCCATGGCGCTAGACGGTTTAATGTCG
>JBGTNC010000196.1:0-1987 GCA_041743265.1 Alphaproteobacteria bacterium
TTCTTCACGTGGTGATGATGGCGCTTACGGCGGTATCGGCCTCAGCAAAAACTTCTAATCACGCCTTGTGTTTATACGCAAGTCGATGATCACAAGACGACAGATAATCAAAACACTCCTTGCGCTCGGCGCGGGGAGTGTTTTGTCTTCTTACCTGAGCGCTTTTGCAGACGACAAGAGCCTGATCCGAACGGCGCTGGCAGATGCGCCAACCCCTTTGGATAAATTCCGTACCGTCTCCACATTCATCACCCTGCGCGATGATTTGGATGCCGCTGCGGTGCAGGCCATGCACGCCGTTTTTATGGCCGAGCCCTGGGGGCCGGAACATATCGACGGCTTGTACAACAAAATGACAGCCAGCTTGAAGAATAGCTCCAACAACAAGCCGCCCTTGGTCACAGACCCCGCACTGGCCCTGACGGAAGGGGAAAGCTGGTTTGCGGAGCATCTGCTCACCACATGGTATCTTGGCATCTACTACCACGCTGAGAAACCCACCAAGCGGATCCTCTATGAGACCGCTCTCATGTTCAAACCGCTGGCAGGCATTATCCCCATTCCGTTTATCGAGCATACGGGCTTTGGCGCATGGGCACACCCGCCGGAGGGGATAGAATGACACGTAACAAAACCGCCCTACAGGGTGCCACTGTTGAAGCCGATGTTGTTATCATCGGCTCTGGCATTGCAGGTGCGCTCAGCGCCTATACGCTGGCAAAGGCTGGATTGAAAGTAATCATTCTTGAAGCGGGCCCGCGCATCGAGCGATCCCACATCGTACAAAAATTTACCGAGACACATAAATTCGATTATTCATCCGGCTTTCCCAACGAAGACTGGGCACCACGGCCTGATTGGGAACCTAACGAAAAACCGTACTTTGAGCATACGGGCGACACGGAAGCCCGCATTGAATATCTACGTGCCGTGGGCGGTACAACATGGCATTGGAGCGGCGGTGCCGCGCGCCTGATGCCCGTTGACATGAAACTGCGCAGCACCTACGGCGTCGGCAATGACTGGCCGATTAATTACAAAGAGCTGGAGCCATTCTATACCCTCGCCGAAAAAGAAATGGGCGTGGCTGGCGACAGTGAAAACCCGCCAAAAATCGCCCCCCCCAGACAAGATGCCTTTCCACTGCCACCCATCCCCCATAGCTATGCGGATAAAATCATTGCCAAAGGCCTTGATAAAATCGGCATCAGTTATTCAAAACCGTCCGTGGCGCGTAACAGTCGTCCCTATGATAACCGCTCCCAATGCATGGGCTTTGGTACCTGCTCGCCTATTTGCCCCTCTGGCGCACAATATTCGGCGATGGTACATATTGAAAAAGCAGAAAAGCTGGGCGTGCGCGTGCTTGATAATACCCGTGTAGATCGCCTCATCCCGAACGACAAAAATAATATCGGCACGGTCTTTGCCCCCCGCAGTGACGGCACAACGCTGAGCGCCCGCGCAAAAGTTTTTATTCTGGCGGCCAACGGCATTGAATCCCCGCGCCTGTTATTGATGAGCGCGAATGAAAGCCACCCCAAAGGCCTTGCCAATTCTTCCGGACAACTGGGCCGGAATTTTTTCGAACACCCCGGCATTGTCGCCCGTGTTTTAATGCCAAAGCCCGTATACCCGCGCGGGCCGGAAGATACGATGGGCAGCCCCGATTTTCGCGACGGCCCCTTTAGGCGCACACGCGCTGGCTGGCTTCTGGGCTTTCATAACCGTGCCTTTATCCACGAGGTTGCCGATAAAACGCTGCAAGAAGGGCTTCACCCGCCACAACTCGACCGCGCCATTCGCGACACAGCGCTGCGCCTGATCACCATCAATACGCAAATGGAACAGTTGCCCAATTTCAAAAACGGCATGACACTGGACTGGACGCGGCGTGACCGCGCAGGACAGCCCTTCATGCAAATCCGCTATGACCTTTCCGATTACGAACGCGCCAGCTTTGATGATGCCCGCCTCGTCTTCAAAC
>JBGTNC010000197.1:0-9738 GCA_041743265.1 Alphaproteobacteria bacterium
GCAATGGGCAGCACAAACGGCTGGCCTTGCGTCACGTAAAGGCCGGTTAAAATAACAATCGCAAAAAGATAGTTAATGGCAGGACCTGCAAATACAATCGCGGCGCGGCGGCCCACGGGCTGGCTGTAAAAGGCTACTTTCTTTTCTTCTGCTGTAAATTCGCGGATTTTCTCACCCTCAGCACCCTCAACACCTTCGACGTGGCGGGCACTGGCAGGGTCTGAATCACCGAACATTTGGACATAGCCGCCCAGCGGGATCAGGCTGAATTTCCAGCGGCAACCGCGTTTATCGGTCCAGCCAAAGAGCTCTTTACCGAAACCGATCGAAAAGTTATCTACCTTCACGCCGCACATACGGGCAACAATGTAGTGACCCCATTCGTGTACGAAAACCAGAATACTGAGCACCAGTACAAAAGGCCCACCGTAATCCTTGAAGAATTCGAACGGTTTCATCAGCAGCTCTTGAAACATTTCCATGGATGGAAAACCCTTTTTCTAAGTACGTCGTTTGATCAGTTTTGTTTTTTTATTGTAACGCGGCGATAATATCCTCGGCAAGACTACGCGTTTGCGCATCCAGTTGCAAAATATCATCCAGACTTGATATGCGCCCGACAGCCTGTTTTTGCAAGGCTTCTGCGCTAATGCTTTCAATGCGGTCAAAAGCCAGCCGGCCCGACAAGAACGCCTCGACCGCAATTTCGTTCGCCGCGTTCAGCACGGTTGGATAGCCCGGCCCTGCCCGAAACGCCTGACGCGCAAGGTTAACGGCAGTAAATCTATCATTATCAATAGGTTCAAAGTTTAAGTTCATGTTTTTTGTCAGGTCTAGCCGCGCGCCCGTGGTTTCGACCCGTTTTGGCCAACCCAACGTATGCGCAATCGGTGTGCGCATATCGGCAGCCCCCATTTGGGCCAAAATACTTCCATCCACATATTCAACCATCGAGTGAACGGTAGACTGCGGATGGATGATCGCCTCTACTTGCTCATCTTTTAGTTTAAACAAATACGCAGCTTCTATGATTTCTAATGATTTATTCATCATTGTCGCGCTATCAACCGATATTTTCGCGCCCATGGACCAATTCGGATGTTTAACCGCTTCGGCGGGCGTGATCTGCGCCAGCTCCGCGCGGTTGCGGCGCAAGAAAGGACCGCCCGATGCTGTCAGAATAACCCGCGCGATGCCTTCGCGCTGCGCCGGATCAAAAACCTGAAACACAGCATTATGTTCACTATCTACCGGCAAGAGCGTCGCGCCCGATTTTTCTACCGCCGCCAACATGTAAGGGCCCGCGGATACAATCGATTCTTTATTGGCCAGCGCCACGGTCGTGCCCTGCGCAATCGCGGTCAGGGTTGGCAACATACCGGCTGTACCAACAATGGCGGCCATGATCCAGTCGGCAGGCCTGCCTGCGGCAGCAATGACGGCATCAGCACCTGCGGCGGCCTCAATCCCTGTACCGGACAGCGCTTCCTTCAGCGCGGCATACAAACTCTCATCCCCAATAACAGCCACAGCAGCGTTCAACTGCCGTGCTTGTTCTGCCAGAAGGGTGACATTTTTATGGGCTGTCAGGGCTTCGACCTGATAGGCATCCCGATGGTGCGCCAGCAAATCCGCCGTGCTTTTACCGATAGATCCGGTCGAGCCCAAAACGGACACACGCCGCATTTGCGTTTGCGGCTTGGTGATGGTGGCAGTCTTTTGCATCAACCGGCCACCACTTTGACAGAGCCAAAGACCAGTGCCACCAGCAACATGGCATCAATACGGTCCAAAATACCGCCGTGCCCGGGGATAAGCGCGCCCGTATCTTTCACGCCGAAATGACGTTTGAAAATGGAAATAAACAAATCCCCCATCTGGCCGAACATGGCGAGGATGAAACCAAGCACAAAATAACCCGTCGCCCCCATGCCGCCGATGGTTTGTGTTTCCATGCCGATCTGCGCGACCAGCCAAGGGCACGCCATGGCAGCTGCCACAGCCCCTGCCCCGACACTGCTGCCAAAAAAGCCTGACCATGTTTTTTTCGGGCTAATGGTCGGCGCCAGCTTTGGCCCGCCCAAGGTACGGCCCGTAAAATACGCCGCAATATCACTCGCCCAGACAATGAACAGCAAGGTCGTGAAATGATAAAGACCTGATACCGCCTTGCCATCGCGCAGCCAGACCATGATGCTGATCGCAAAGGCTACATAGATCAAGCCGAAGACCGTCAACTTAATAGACGGCCCGCCTTGCGCAAAGTTGTACGAAAAAAGCATGAAGCACAGCGCCAGTAAAAACCACAACGCCATAATCGGGTTACCCACCATGCCGCTTGCCATGACGGCAAGACCGGAAACACTGGCGGCAACATAAGGCAAAGGTTTGGGCGCATTTTCTTTGCCGGTCATGACCATACGGGCCCATTCAAAACCGCCAATGGCGGCCGCGGCCCCCATCATCCAGATAAACGGTGCACCGCCCACCCAGATCACCAACAGCACCACAGGTGCAAAAAGCGCAGCCCCCCTGACCCGCTCCATCAAGGAACTGGAAGGTGGCTTTGGTGCATCGGATGTGGGGGGAGTATGCGCGTCGGTCACAGTGAACCTGCCTTATCCGCCGGAATGCCCGGCTTGTTTTTGTCCCGGCAGACCGCCATAGCGGCGTTCGCGGCCGGCATAAAAGCGGACAGCTTCTTCCAGATCCTGTCTGGAAAAATCCGGCCACAAGGTGTTGGTAAAATACATTTCGGCATAGGCCAATTGCCAGAGCAGAAAATTACTAATGCGGTTTTCACCGCTGGTGCGGATCATTAAATCAGGGTCTGGAATATCCGCCGTCATCAAATGGCTGGCAAAAACACCTTCGTCAATATCTTCTGGCGCAAGTGTGCCCGCCTTGACCGCTTCGGCCATTTTTTGTGCCGCGAAAACAATGTCCTGCCGCCCGCCATAGCTAAGCGCAATCACGACCGTCAGGCCCGCATTGTTTTTTGTGATATCTTCGGCTTGTTCAATCAACTCCACAATATCTTTGGGCAGGCGCGTGCGATCACCGATGATACGCAAACGCGCTTCGTTCTTGTGTAGCTCGTTCGTTTCTTTTTTGAGGTAATAGCGCAACAGGTTCATCAACCCGTCAACTTCATCTATGGGCCTGCGCCAGTTTTCGGACGAAAAGCCAAACAGCGTGACGTAAGAAATGCCCATATCGCGGGCTGCTTCCACAGCGCGCTGTGCGGCTTCGGCGCCTTTTTTATGGCCTTCAATCCGGCTTAATCCGCGTGCCGATGCCCATCGACCGTTTCCGTCCATGATAATTGCCACATGGCGTGGCACATTTGACTGGGCATCGGGCTGCGACATAAATCAGCGCTTTCTGCGAGTTAGACTTGTTTGATTTCCTGTTCTTTATGGCTCAGGCTCTCGTCAATTTTTTTGATCCAGTCATCTGTCAATTTCTGGATGCGCTCTTCATTTTTCTTTTTGTCATCTTCGGAAGCAGATTGCTTTGCAGCGTCCATACCTTCGCGGCGGATGTTACGCACGGCAATACGTGCCTGCTCCGTATATTTTGCAGCAATCTTGGACAGTTCTGCACGACGCTCTTCCGTCAAGCCCGGCAACGGTACACGGATCAAGGAACCGGATGGTTGCGGGTTCAAACCCAGCGATGCGTTGGCGATTGCTTTTTCAACGGACTTTGTGTTGTTTGCATCCCAAACTTGCACGGTCAGCAAACGTGGCTCGGCAACCGAAACGGTCGCCACCTGGTTGATGGGCATTTTTGCGCCATATACTTCGACAACCACATTCTCCAACAAGTTGGTGGACGCGCGGCCTGTGCGCAGGCCTGAGAATTCTTTTGACAGCGCATCAAACGCGCCTTGCATACGGCGTTCGAAATCGCCTAAATCGAGATTATCCATTTTGAACTTCCTTTTCTACAATCGTAAATTCGCCACGGCCTTTCATCAGTTCGGCAAAAGCACCGGGGCGCTTAATAGAAAATACAATTACCGGGATGTCATTTTCTCGCGCGAGCGAGATGGCGGAGGCATCCATGACGCCAAGATCTTTCGAGAGTACTTCAAGATAGGTCAGTTTGTCCAATTTCTTGGCTGTCGGCACTTTGAGCGGGTCAGCGGTATAAACCCCATCTACTTTTGTGCCTTTCAGCAGGGCGTCGCAGCCCATTTCGGACGCGCGCAGGGCGGCTGCCGTATCTGTTGTGAAAAACGGGTTGCCTGTACCGGCGGCAAAAATCACCACGCGGCCTTTTTCCATGTGACGGATGGCTTTGCGACGGATGTAGGATTCACACACGCTGGCCATGGGAATGGCAGATTGTACGCGCGTGACAACATCGAGATTTTCAAGCGCGTTTTGTAGCGCGAGGGAATTGATGACGGTCGCCAGCATACCCATGTAATCGGCGGTCGAACGGTCCATACCAACGGCAGCACCGGATACACCGCGAAAAATATTCCCGCCACCAACGACGAGGCAAACTTCGATGCCCATATCGGTGACTTCTTTAATGTCTTTGGCAATGCGTCCGACCATATCGGTTTCAATGCCGTATTCCCCTTCCCCCATCAATGCTTCGCCGGAGATTTTGAGAAGAACACGTTTGAACCGTGATGTGGACATATTGAAACCCCTGTAAATTTTAGCCGTATCGTCTTTTCGTCTATGCCGGTTTTGAGTGCGCGCTCCTCCACCAAAAGGCAAAGGAACGCGCATAAACTCAAACCGCTTTGCTTAGCCGGCTGCCATTTTGGCAACTTCGGATGCAAAGTCGTCTTCTTTTTTCTCGACACCTTCACCCAGTTCATAGCGAACATAGGCTGTCAGCTTTACTGGTGCGCCAACGTCTTTGGCAGCAGCTTCCAGCACGGCGGAGATTTTTTTCTCGCCATCGATAATGAATGTCTGTTCCAGAAGAACAGCTTGTTCATAGTATTTGCGCATCGCACCTTCGACCATTTTCTCAACGATCTCGGCAGGCTTGCCGCTTTGCTGTGCTTTTTCAGCATGTACAGCGCGCTCACGTGCAACCAGGTCCGCATCAAGGCTTTCTACTGTCAGCGCTTCAGGGCGGGCAGCGGCAATGTGCATTGCCAATTGACGACCCAGTGCATCCAGCTTGGCGGCATCGCCTGTGGATTCAAGAGCTACCAGTACACCGATTTTGCCACGGTTAGGCTGCAAAGCGTTGTGTACGTAAGTTGCGACAACACCGTTCGAAACGGTCAGCATCAACGAGCGGCGCAGGGCCATGTTCTCGCCGATGTTTGCGATCAGTTCGGTCAACGCCGCTTCTGCGGTTTTGCCGTTCACGGTCAGTGTTTTCAACGTTTCAACATCGCCTGTTTTTTTCGCCAGTGCAGCGTCTGTCAGGTCGTTCAGGTATTTTTGGAACTGTTCGTTGCGGGCAACGAAATCTGTTTCCGCGTTCAGCTCGATAATCACGCCGGTTGTGCCTTCGGCAGCAACGCTCACGAGACCTTCAGCAGCAGCGCGGCTGGATTTTTTCGCAGCGGAGGCGAGGCCTTTTGTACGCAGATAATCCATAGCGGCATCAACATCACCTTTGGTTTCAACCAAAGCTTTTTTGCAATCCAGCATGCCTGCGCCGGATTTGTCGCGCAGCTCTTTTACTTGGGCGGCGGTTACTTCTGTCATGTGGGTTTCCCTCTTGTTTGTGCGCCTCCCCCGGCGGCCCGCCGGGGGATGGCATCATTTAGGTATGTGTCGTATCCCAATCCCGTCAAAGACGGAGGGTCGCAATCCCGCCAAAGATGGAGGGCGGGACGATAAAGTCTTAGCCTGCAGCAACGGCCGCTTTGACTTCAACATCATCTGCGAGAACGGCTTCAGCTTCCGGATTGGCGGAAGCGCCGACATCGGCACCAGACGCGGTAACTTCAGCTTGCAGACCGTCCAGCACTGTATCGGCCAGCAGGTCACAGTACAGGCTGATGGCGCGTGTTGCGTCATCGTTACCGGGGATCAGGAAGTCAACGCCATCTGGATCACAGTTGGTATCAACAATAGCGAATACAGGAATGCCCAAGCGGCGTGCTTCCAAAATGGCGTTTGCTTCTTTGGCCACATCGATCACGATGATCGCATCCGGCAGACCGCCCATTTCTTTAATGCCGCCCAGCGCTTTTTCCAGTTTCTCTTGTTCGCGGGACAGGTTCAGTTGTTCTTTTTTGGTCAGGGCGTGTTTAACTTCCTGGTTTTGCAACATCGCTTCCACTTCGCGCAAGCGCTTGATGGAATTGGAGATGGTGTTCCAGTTTGTCAACATGCCGCCCAACCAGCGGAAGTTCACGTAGTACTGGCCGCAGCGTTTTGCTGTTTCAGCAATTTTCTCAGCAGCCTGACGTTTTGTACCAACGAACAGAACACGGCCACCGTTTGCCACGATTTCGCGCAGATTTTTCAGCGCGTGGTGCAGCATGGGAACGGTCAGTTCCAAGTTGATGATGTGAACATTGTTGCGATCGCCAAAGATGTAAGGTTTCATCTTCGGGTTCCAGCGGCGTGTGTGGTGACCAAAGTGTACGCCTGCTTCAAGCAATTGGCGCATTGTAAATGTTGGAATAGCCATTGTGTTTGTAGTCCTTCTTTTTCGGTTTATCCTCTGCACGCCCTTGAAGTCTTCCGTTGAAGGAAAACACCGAAACGGCTTTTTTTGACAAAAAGCCACCTGACGTGCATGTGAAATACACATGAACCATTCATGTGCCAGTGGTGCGGTTTTTAACGCTAAATGCCCGTTTTGGCAAGTAAAACATAGGACAAAAGAGGTTCTTGAGGCAATTTTTCAGCCTTGGCCTTCTATTTTATACTAATTTCATAAAATAATTGACATAAAGTTACGTTTTGACTAATATTTCGGCTTCTAACGGAGCATTTCGACATATGTATATTCCGCCCAAACAGTACAGGACAGCAGCTTTCCATGGCCAAGAAACCGCCATCGAGAAGCAGCCGACCCTGTGGTACTGGACATTCGTCGTACCGTACGACAATCCGGATCGCGGGACGATTTACGCCAACGAAGTAGCTGTTTCTTACAGCTACAGTCAACCGATCCAACAAAATGTCAGCGCGCATGACGCTATCGCCATACTGACGCAGCTGGAAAACGATGCACATGCCAGCGGCACCTTTACGCCAGCGAATGATCGGAACTACGAAACCTACAAGCAACTCAGCTACCAATACCATGAATGCAAACCGTTTCATGAGCATCCGACGTATATACGCGAGCAAGCCCAGAAAAAGCTCAAAGAAAATGCCGCACAAAAATCCGGATTGAAGCTCCAGCCACGCAAACGCAACATGGGGGGCCCTTCATGATTTTCAGCACCGCCGATAAAGGCACACCGCTATTTCGCACCCATGCCATTCTGGCAGAAAACCCGGAGGATGATTTTCGCCTGCACCATGTCTATTGGTTTGTGCAGCCCTCCTACGAGGACGCAAAACGTGCAGAAGGATTGGTCGATGTCACCCGCGTAGAAGTCAGCAGTTGCAAGATCATGGTCGGTCAAGGCCGCGACATGGTGTTGGAAGAAGCGCTGGCGAAGATTGAAGAGCTTGAAAAGGCCTTGCTGGGCACAGGCGGTAAACTGCTGGAGCCGGATGATCATTTCCACTACGAAAAAATGGGCAGCGACTATAAAAACGCTCATCACTTCAGCAAATACGAAGAAATCCGCCAGCAGCATATTGCGCAAATATCGGCAGACAGCACAAAGCTGGACAACGGCATCACGCCGATGAAAAAGATTCAGTTCAAATCAAAAGAATAATTTAAGCACCCAGCGTTGATGTGCTGTTGCGTTTATACGGGCGGAACGGAGATGGTGGCTTGCCCTTGGCACCTTCTTTAATTTTCTCATCCAATTTGCTCATCAGGCTTTTAAAAGTATCGCCCTCGCCGTAATGCCGGTTTTCTAGCGTTTCGATCAGCCTTTCACACTCACCATCTGTTAAGGCCAGCACCGTATTGCCCAAGAGCTTCATGCGGCCTTCAAAAATATCCAGACATTTGGCTGGCGAGAGTTCTATGCCATCGCGCTTGGCCGATTTGCTAAATGCTTCCGCCAATTGTACCAAGCGGCCTGTATTGTGCGACGGATCACGAAACCCCTCTGATACAAGCACGCGTTCTGCCTTGGTCGCGGTTTCGCGCTGCACCAGTTTTTGTTCATTACTGGCAACAGCTGCCAGCACATGGCCGCCTTGCAAGGTGATATAGCTCATGAAATTGGCAAGTGTTGTGCCCTGCTCCACACAAGAATCCAGCACCAGAAAAAATTCCGGCTTGCCTGTTTCTGCATTTTTAAACTGAAATGGTTTTTCCTGCTGCGGGTTGTCTGCCACGCGATATACCTGACGGGCTGTCAAGGCATGCACGCTGGACTGATCTTCGGAGCGACCCAACCGCACCGTTTCCACCACTTCATCCACGGCATAAAACTGGATATGCGGCAGGTGGCTGGTAATACGTTGCTGAAAATTCTGCACTGTATTGCTGGCGTTATCGTAGTGCCCTGGGAACAATGTGCGGTCTTTATGCGGATAGGCCAGATAAATGCGGTCAATCTCTTGCACGGTTGTGCCCGTTTTTTTCAACTCGCGATCAATCGCTGCCACGACGGATTCAGGGCTATTCCACAGGGAAATCGTATCTGGAAAATTTCCGGGCAATTCCACGCGGTGTGGGTTCAGCGCCATGGGCGTTACATCGACGGGAGGCATTTCAAACGGATCGGGGCGATCATAAACCGGATCATTTTCAGCAGGCCCCGCATCAGCGACTTTACCTGTGCTGATAGATGCCAGATATTTGCTAATAATCTGGGTAAATCTGGAAGATGTCACTTTTAGCGCCATTTATCCCCGCTACGATAAAATAACAGAGCTAATTATAGCTGATTATTGGTAATTATGTCAATAAAATCAGCGCCAAAGACTGAATTTAGACTTCGCGCACGGTGGATACGCCGTTAATGGCGCGCAAGGCACGCGGGGTATCCTCGCCAATCGTATACGTGCCCGCTAATTCCAGTACGGCTTCGCGGTCATTTCCGGCATCGGCGATCAGCTGGACTTTCACGCGGCCCTGTCCTGCGGCAGTCAGGATTTTTTTAATCTCGGGCACGGCTTCTGCGGTATCTACCTCGACAATCAACTGGCGGGTGACGCTTTGCACCGCCGCTGTCAAAGGCTCGATAGACTGGCCAAGGAAGCGCAATTCATCTTCGTTCTTACGATCCACATCCACCGTCAGCAAAATAGGCGTCCCTGCTTCCAACAAATCACGGCTGGCGCCCAGCAATTCAGAAAAAATCATCATCTCGAAAACGCCGTAGGGGTCGGATACCTGCACAAAGGCAAAGCGATTGCCTTTCTGCGAAGTCCGCTCTTGCTTGCGCACAACAATCCCCGCCATGCGCAGGCGGTTGGTCGGGCTGGCGTTCAGCGCTGCCTGCACCTGTGTGGAGGGGATCACGCGCAATCTTTCCAGCTGCGTCGTCATGTTATCCAGCGGATGTGCGGAGAGGTAAAAACCGACCGCTTCAAATTCATGCCGCAAACGCTCAAGCGGCTCCCATTTATCGGCTTTTGGCAATTCAGGTTCCGGCAAGCTGCTATCCGCGCCACCACCGAACAGGCTTTCCTGACCGCTTTCTTTTTCTTGCGCATG
>JBGTNC010000198.1:0-14402 GCA_041743265.1 Alphaproteobacteria bacterium
TTCAGAATCCGGCGGGTTCTGTCGTTCAATTCCATGATCATGTGTTTAATATAAGGACGAACATTGCAAAAAACCAATGAATTCAACGTGATTATAACCGATTGACATAACGTCAAAAATCCTTATAGTCGGGGGTGTTAAAAAATATAAAAACACGAATCCGCAACTAGTTTTGAGCATCCGACATGGCCCAGAAACCTGATTATTATGAAGTGCTTGGCATTGATCGTACGGCAACAGAAGCCGAGATCAAGAAAGCTTATCAAAAGGTTGTAATGACCTGCCACCCTGACCGCGTGAAGCACAGCACTAAGCTGAGCGAACCGGAAAAGGAAAAGGCGCTGGAGCGTTTTAAATACGCAACCGATGCCGAAAAGGTTCTGACAGATTCCACCAAACGCACCACATACGATAATTACGGTCATAAAGGCCTTGAAAATCTGGCCAATGGCAACAGCAGTGGCACAGGCCAAAGCTGGGCCGATGCTGCGGGCCCCGTAAAACCCAAAGTTTATGATGAAGAAGATACGATGAGCTTCTTCGAAAACCGCGCCGAGCGTAACCGCGCGACGGCGAATGATACACCGGATGATGGTCTGACCTCCGAACAGCGCCGCGAACGTGCGCGTGAAGAACGCCGCCGTAACCGCCGTGGCGGGGGCGATAATACGTCTTCCGGTTCTTCGACACCTGCCGCACCGCAGGCAGATTTTCAACAAGCTGTACAAAACGTAGGCGATGCCGCAGATAAAATGCGCAACGCCAACCAGAATGGTATTGCCATTCCCCTCGATAAACTCGAAGCATTCCGCGACAACCTGCAAGACTTCATGAAAGAAGTGGATACCGCCATCGCGCAGGCCAAAAAACCCCCGAAAAACGGGTATAATCGTTAATTACCGGATACAGCCGTAAGGCAGTTTTTAGACGGCGGTGGCTTTGATGCTGCCGCCGTTTCGGTACCACCACCGTCTCTCGGTGGTTGAGCAACAGAAAGGATTTTCCTCATGCGTCCCTCCGGTCGTACCCCAGATGCACTGCGTAGCATTTCCATTGAATCCAACTTTTCCAAACATGCTGAAGGCTCCTGCCTGATTAAATTCGGTGACACGCATGTCTTGTGCACCGCCAGCGTTGATGAGCGCGTGCCGCCTTGGCTGAAGGGCAAAGGCAAGGGTTGGGTGACAGCGGAATACGGCATGTTGCCGCGCTCCACCGGTTCGCGCATAGACCGTGAAGCCGCACGTGGCAAACAATCGGGCCGCACGCAGGAAATCCAGCGTCTCATCGGCCGTGCCTTGCGCGCGGTGGTGGATTTGGAAAAACTGGGCGAAATCCAGATTGTGCTGGATTGTGATGTTATTCAAGCGGACGGTGGCACACGCACAGCCGCCATTACAGGCGCTTACGTAGCACTGGCGCAAGCGATTGCGCATTTGATGCGTATTGGCGCGCTGAAAGAAAGCCCGCTGGTGGATACCGTGGCGGCTGTTTCTTGTGGCCTGTATAAAGGTACGGCTGTACTGGATCTGGATTACGCAGAAGATTCAAACGCGGAAGCCGATGCGAATTTTGTGATGACAGGCAAGGGCGGTCTGGTCGAAGTACAAGGTACTGCCGAGCACCGCGCTTTTTCCGAAGAACAGTTTTTAGAGTTAATGGCACTGGCACGCGGCGGCATTGCTGCCCTGAGCGTGCATCAGAAAACCACATTAGGCACCTAAGTTATTTTTAAAGAGAGAGTATTGAACCATGACACCCCCTAAAAAACCAATGCACGAAACGCTGCGCTATAAAAACTACGTTGCGCAATTGAAACACCGCCCCGTTTACATCAAGGAAGCGGCCCTCATCAAGGAAATTGCCAAGGGCACGCAATGGCGCATGGATGCGGTGCTGGACGCCATCAAGGCGAACCGTCAGGATATGCAGTATATCAACCAGAACAATGTCATGAAGCAAGCCGCTATGTTCGGCCGATTGCAAACGACACAAAACCTGGCAGATTTTTTTGGTTTTCTGGAAGACCAGAACCGCCATAGTGAGCGCCCAGTGATTGCGGCATTTCAAGTCGCTGTTTTGCACGGGCATTACAAGGTTGCAGATTTCCTGAGCGAAAAATGCGGCGCACATCCGGAGATGGATTCAGGTGACCGCACAACACCTGCCAGCGCCTGGGCTGTACAAGAAGGGGATTTGAAAAAAATTGCCTATCTGGTCGATAAAGGTGCCAGTGCATCGCGTATGTTGGTGCATGCGGTGGGCGCAGACACGAAAAGCCGCCAGATGGTTGATCTGCTGTTGCGCAAAGGTGCCGATGTAAATTATGGCGAAGAAGGTTTCTGGACACCGTTTCTGCAGGCCGTGAAATACAAACGCTACGATCTGGCCGAACATCTGCTGGCTAAAGGTGCAACGCCTGAAACCGATAAATCGAACATGGAAGTCTTGCTGCATTTGGTGGAAGCTAAAGACGCTGGCCTGCCTTTGATGCATAAACTCTTTGATCGTGGCCTGCGTCCGAATACTGATATGGTACAGCGCGCGCTCTATGCCGATAACCTTGTGGCCGCAGAAGTCATGCTGCAAAAGGGCGTGAACGTGCAAGAGCGCCAAGGTGCCTTGCTGATTACGGCCGTATTGTCCCCCCGTGCGGATGAAGCCGTGCAGATGTGTTTAAAATTTGGTGCTAAACCGCAAGCCGCGCTGGAAACAGCCATGCGTCCCAAACAGTCTTGGGAAAAAAGCCCGAATGATGACAAAATCATCGCGGCCTTGCAGGCCTTGGTTGCAGCAGAAGAAAAACCTGCACCACAATACGTGATTAAGCCACCGCGTCCTTAAATAACAGACACTACATAACGGAGAGGTATTCTTTTATGGCGATCCATATTTTGCAGGCAGATAACACAGATATTCCACCGCGCACGTTTAACGGTGAGGAATTGGTGGTGGCCACGCATAACCAAGGCAAGCTGCGCGAAATTCGCGAATTGTTTGGTGCGCGTGTTAAAAAACTGACCGCAGCATCTGATTACAATCTGGAATCGCCGGAAGAAACCGGCACAACCTTTGTTGAAAATGCGTTGCTCAAGGCGCAGTTTGTCGCAAAGGCCACGGGCAAAGTGGCCTTGGCAGATGACAGCGGTATTTGTATCGCCGCCGTTGATGGCCAGCCCGGTGTTTATGCGGCAGATTGGGCCGAAATGCCCGATGGCACACGCGATTTTGGTGCTGCCATGCAAAAAGTCAAAGACGCGATTGATCAAAAACCGGGTGGCTGGGATGCAGCGCCTAAGGAAGCATACTTCGTATCCTGCCTTGCCATGGCATGGCCGGATGGACATACGGAAGTGGTAGAGGGTTATTCCCACGGTACCATCGTCTGGCCACCGCGCGGTGATCAGGGCTTTGGCTATGATCCGATGTTTGTACCCAAAGACGGCACAAAAACCTATGGTGAAATGGAACCACAGCAGAAAAAAGAAACGAACCACCGCGCGGATTCGTTCAAGAAGCTGATCGGCAGATGCTTCCCTTAAGCACACAAAACACAGACACAACAGCCGATGCCACGCCGCTTGCGGTCTATGTGCATTGGCCGTTTTGCAAATTCAAATGCCCATATTGTGATTTTAACAGTCATGTCCGTGAAAAAGTATCGCATGATGACTGGCGCAAAGCCTTTGTGCACGAGCTTGAATATTACCGCGATCTGACAGGCCCGCGCCATGTGCAGTCGGTATTTTTTGGTGGCGGTACACCCTCGCTCATGGAAACTGAAACAGCTGGGCTGGTGCTGGATACGATTGCAAGGCTCTGGGGCCTGCCGCAAGGAACGGAAGTCACACTGGAAGCCAACCCGACATCTGTTGAAAATTCAAAACTGCAAGGCTTTCGTGCAGCGGGCATTAACCGTGTGTCACTGGGCGTGCAGGCGCTGCGCGATGCTGATTTGCAAAAGCTGGGCCGCCAACATTCAGCAGCAGAGGCTTTGGCCGCTGTCAAAATGGCAGCAAAAATCTTTGACCGTTTTTCGTTTGATTTGATTTATGCGCGGCCTGAACAAACAGTTGCAGGCTGGAAAGCCGAATTGACCGAGGCTTTGCAATACGCCAATGGTCATATGTCGCTTTATCAATTGACCATCGAAGAGGGTACGCAGTATCACACGCTCTATCAGCGCGGCGATCTGGTGATACCGGATGAAGAAACATCCGCGCAGATGTTTGAACTGACGCAGAGCATGATGGCGGATGCGGATATGCCGGCCTATGAAATTTCCAACCACGCCCGCTTCGGTGATGAATCGCGGCATAACCTGATCTATTGGCGCTATGCTGATTATGCGGGCATTGGCCCCGGCGCCCATGGTCGCCTGACGCTGGATGGCGTGAAACAGGCAACCCGTGCGCACCGTGCGCCGGAAGTCTGGCTGGAAAGAACCATGCAGCACGGTCATGGCGCACATGCCTTCGAAACGATTGATTTTCCGAAACGTGCCAGAGAAATGCTGCTGATGGGCTTGCGCTTGGCCGAAGGGGTGTGCCGCAAACGCTTTAAATCCGAAACAAACATGGATTTTTTAGAGTTTGTTAACCCCAAACAGGCGACAATACTGGAAGATGAGGGATTGCTGTGCGTAACAGCAGACCGTATCACCGCGACGCCGCCCGGGCGTCAGAAGCTAAATGCGCTGCTGTCTTTCCTGCTTTCTGCGTAAGATTTTCTTTTCACCAAATGGAATAACATGTTTCAAGTTGATTTTGAAAATAGTCCGAAATCGTTTTTGCAAAAGCATGGCGCGCGTCTGCAGGCGCATCCGGCAGAGCACAATGTTATTCTATCGATGTGCCAGATGACCGAACGCCAGCAACAGCGCGGTGAAGCGACAGACATTCGTTTCGTAACACTGTTTGACGATGACGCAGCCGTTGTTTCTGCGGTGCAAATGCCGCCACATAATTTGGTGCTCAGCCGCGCCAGCAGCGAACAGATTGATTTTCTCGTTGAAAAAATGGCTGAGAAAAATCCGGCTTTTCCTGCCATCGTTGGCCCCAGTGATGTGGCAGGTCTTTTTGCCGAACGCTGGACGCAGCTGACGGGCCAAAAAGCCATTGAATATATGGATCAGATTATCTATTCGCTCAAATCCGTTCATTTCCCGTCACCCGTTGATGGCACGTTTCGACTGGCAAAGCCGGAAGAAGCAGAACCGATTGCGGATTGGATGCTGGCCTTCGCGCAAGATGCCCTGCCCAAGGCCGAACATATGACACGCGAAGATGCTTTGAAAAAAGCCGAAGACCGCATTACCCAAGGCAGCATCGCCGTCTGGGATGTAGACGGGCGCATTGTGTCACAGGCGGCGGTTTCGGGCACAGAGAATGTCGCGCGTGTAAACTTCGTCTATACCCCGCCGGAAGAACGCGGGAATGGCTATGCCAGCGCGGTGGTGGCACAACTGTCGCAGCAATTGCTGGATCAGGGCCGCGCCA
This sequence comes from Alphaproteobacteria bacterium, assembly GCA_041743265.1. Classification (GTDB taxonomy): domain Bacteria; phylum Pseudomonadota; class Alphaproteobacteria; order Micavibrionales; family UBA2020; genus UBA2020. The sequence goes on from JBGTNC010000198.1 coordinate 5,499, forward strand.
TGTGCTGCCTTTATGCTGATGCACGCAATCCGGTGTCCAATTCTATCTACCGTAAAATCGGCTATGAATTTGTGGGCCGCTCCAGTTTGTATATTCTGGCAGGCACAGACAAACCGGCATAACGCCGGTTCTGTCTGTTTAAAAAAATCAGTTATTTATTTAAAGATCGAAGGAATGCCCTTTGTTGCTGGGCTTTGGCAAAATAGGTGCAGGGGTGCTGGCCACTTCTGCATGCAGCGTTTTGCACACTTCGGCATAGCTTTCCACCAGCATGTTAAAAGATGTAACCATCTGTTTGCGCATGGCGTTGATGTCTTCGGCAGGTATGTTGTGCTTGGGAGCGGGCTGCTGTGGTGTCACCCCTGTGGATTGGCGCACGGCATCGAAAATATCGCGCAGCTCCGGATCCATATCCGTCATGATACCAAAAGCACCGAAAGGTTTTTCGGTATAGATTTTTTGCTGGATGATCTGGCGACTTTTGGATGAGTCACCCTCTGCCGCTTCGGTCAGGCGCTTGGTGTAGAAAATAGCGGCTTCATGGCCGGTCGAATAATCGACATTGAAATACATTTGTTCAAACTGCGGTGCTTTGACACCGAGTGATGTCGCAAGTGCCGAGGAACGCAGGCTGGCACGTGACAGGGCTTCTGTCATGGAGCCAGGGTTGCCACCGGGCGCACCGTCTTTTAAATGGCGGATACCGCGTGCCATCAATTCCCAGGCTTCTTTATCAGCGCTCTGTTTCAGCGCACCGGGGGAGAGGGTGTGAATATCCGTGATCAGCATCGGCGTTGCTGCTTTGGTATGCTTTTCGATCATGCCCAGAATGCTATCCAGCGTCAGATAACGCTCTTGCTGGAAACGAAGGGAATTTTGTGGGTCGGACATGAGATACAGCCTTGCAAAGGGTGAAGATCGGGAACCGTGCTTCAACGCACTCTATGTATACTTTATAGCAAATAATGCTGATTCTGGCAAGAATATGTCATAAAGTAGCTGAAATCTGTACAAAAAAGCCGCCGGATTTGCGTCCGGCGGCTTTTTGAAAGAGGTGTGCTATGGCTTAGCGCAGCATACCTGTCATGGAAGAAAAGTCGCTACCGTTCAGGGTCACTTTACCCTCGGGCGTTACTTCCAGCTTATACGTACGGGTGCTTTTGCCACCTTCCGTATCGGCTTTGCCCATCATCTGCAGCATGCTGAGGCCACCCAGCGCTTTTTGCGCAAGCTGGCTTTTGTTTTCCTGCGTTTTGATGACCAGTTCATCCAGCCCTTTCAGCACCAACGTCAAAGAACCAACGGCCATAAATTTGGCAGCGGCATTGGCAGTGAAATTACCGTCCAGTTTGGAATCAAGATCAGGTGCTTTCAGATAGGTATTGCGGATGGACAGCGAAGACCCTGCGGCTGTCAGCATCTGTGGTACAGCCATGGCAGCAGCCATGATCTGCGATCTTTCCATCGATTTGGCAACGGGGCGACCACCAGCCGCAACGGCTGCGTCGGATTGCTCCATCGTGTCGATCAGCGTGCTCAACAGACCTGAAACGGTTTTGCTCAGGTCACGCATCGGCAGGCTGTCGAGGTAGAATTCGACATTCAGATCGCTCGGCACATAACCGGCAATTTCAGCCGGCGCCATATTGGACATGCTCAAGCCGCTCATGCCAAGGTTGAAAGCCACGTTACCTTTGTCGGTTTTGATACCTTGCAGGTCAAACAGGGACTTGACGGTATTGATGCGGAAAAAACGCGGGTTGGCTTTGTCGCCTGTTGCGTTCGGGGCTGGTTTCACATCGATATTGATGTTGGAAATCATCAGCTCGTTACGCAGGCCATTAAAGAAACCGTCGCCTTCTTTCAGCAAGGAATCTGTCAGGTCCTGCATTTCAACAGCTTCGCCACTTTGCGTGCCGGAGATTGCTTTTTTAACAGCGGCTTCCATTTCCATGGCACGCATCAGGTTGAAACCGTCATAGGCGGCTTTGGCGGACATGCTGTCGATTTTGACAGTGGTCTCGCCGGATTTTTGTGTTTCCGGCACAATGAGGCGTACATTTGCCAATACAAAATCATTCGGGCCGGACCATGTGCCGTCTGCATCTTCTTGCAGGTTCAGCAGTGTTTTAATACTGCCAACGGTCAGGGCAAAAGCATCATCGCCTGTGGCGGTCAGGATCATATCGCTGTAATCAGCATCCATACGTGTGAATGTTTTCAGCGGCACGTTCCAAGCACCCGCAAAGCGTTGTTTGCCAATACGGATTTCAGCGGTGGAGCCGTCTTTTGCAGCGAAGGTCATCGGGGAAGGCAGGGCCATACTGGCCAGATATTCAGTATCTGTTTTGCCTGGTGATACGTTCACCAAAATGGTGCCGATTTTCAAATCACCCATAACGCTCGAAGACAATTTTGCATCCGGCAGGGCAACTTCGTAGTAGCTGCCTTTTGGTGTCACGCTGACAGGGCCGGAGATGGTGAAACCTTCGCCGGTTTTTTGGGCGACTTCCAGATGAAAGGCGATGGCTTCATCAACGATTTTTTTGACGACAGCTGCGCCCGCTTCATCAACAGAAGCAGCAGAAACGGCAGCAGGCTGAACGGCCATTAGGAAAAAGGCCATCATGGCCATCAGAATTTTTTGCATGTTACGAAACACCCTCGTCAGTGATAAAAGACAGAACAATATATTTATATAGTGATAAAAGCACGATAATGACTATGCAAGAAGACTCTTAAGTATTCGTTAGTATTCCGCCTGAAAGGCGGTTGAAATAGACATAAAACAGGGATACAACAAGAAGATTCGATGGACAGGCCTTTGGGGAGGGTTGTCCTCATAGGAGGGTAAGATATGAGAAAATGCATTATGGCATTTTCGTTTTGTGTACTTTTGGCGCTGAAGCCGTTCCCGGCACAGTCGATGTATGTATCGGCGTCTGAACTGGCGCGCGCTTGTTTGAGCGAAAAGAAAGAAGAAGTCTATGCCTGCGTTTTTTATATCGCGGGCGTGATCGACTATCATACTGTCATGCAATCTTTTGGCACGGCCCCCACGATTGATTTTTGCCTGCCCGAGAGCATTACCAAAGAGAAAGCTGCCATTCTTGTGATGGCTTATCTCAAGAATGCGCCCCAGCACGATGCCTTTATTGCGGCGCCTTCCATTCCGATGGCGCTGCACCACGTTTTTCCGTGTAAACAGCCGGCACCCAAACGAAAGAAATAGCCGTGGCAAAATCTGCTGCCCATCCATCGCCATCTGCATCGCTATTCCGTCTGGAGACGGAATACACGCCTGCGGGTGATCAGCCCGCCGCGATTGCGGAGCTGACGGCAGGGTTGCAGCAGCTGGAGAAAAATCAGGTCCTGCTCGGCGTCACAGGCTCTGGCAAGACATTTACCATGGCGCATGTGATCCAGAACCTGTCGCGGCCCACGCTGGTGCTGGCGCCCAACAAAACATTGGCGGCGCAGTTGTATGGCGAGATGAAAGAGTTCTTCCCCGACAACGCCGTCGAATATTTTGTTTCGTACTATGATTATTACCAGCCCGAAGCCTATGTACCGCGCACAGATACTTTCATTGAAAAAGATTCATCCATCAACGAACAAATCGACCGCATGCGCCACGCTGCCACCCGCGCGTTGTTGGAACGCCGCGATGTAATTGTGGTGGCCAGCGTTTCGTGCATCTACGGCATTGGCGATGTGGAAACCTATCAGGGCATGGCCTTTGATGTGTCCGTGGGCGATACGATAGACCGCAACGCGCTTTTGAAAAAACTGGTGGATATACAGTATCTGCGCAACGACATTGATTTCTCTCGCGGATGTTTTCGTGTGCGCGGCGATATTGTCGAAGTTTTTCCCGCACACTTGGATGATCACGCCTGGCGCTTTTCCTTTTTCGGCGATGAAATTGAAGCCATTACCGAGATTGATGCGCTGACGGGTCAGAAATCCGGCACCTTTGACACTGTGCGTATTTACGCCAAAAGCCACTATGTGACACCCAAGCCGACCATCCAGCAGGCGATCAAACAGATCAAAATCGATCTGCACACAAGACTGGATGAATTTCGCAGCCAGAACAAACTGCTGGAAGAACAGCGTCTGGCACAGCGCACATCTTTTGATCTTGAAATGCTGGAAGCAACCGGCATGTGTGCAGGTATTGAAAACTATTCGCGTTATTTAACGGGCAGGCCCGCGGGCGCACCGCCGCCGACCTTGTTTGAATACCTGCCCGATGATGCACTTTTGATTGTCGATGAAAGCCATGTGATGATCCCGCAATTGCGCGGCATGTACCGTGGTGACCGCGCGCGCAAGGAAACCCTGTCCGAATACGGTTTTCGCCTGCCTGCCTGTATGGATAACCGCCCGCTGATGTTTGAAGAATGGGATGCCATGCGCCCGCAAACCGTCTTTGTATCGGCAACGCCCAGTGATTGGGAAATGCAGCAAACGGGCGGTGCCTTTACCGAACAGGTGGTGCGCCCCACGGGGCTGACAGACCCCGAAGTGATTATCCGCCCGACAGAACGTCAGGTGGATGACCTGCTCGCTGAATGTAAAATTCTGGCAGGCAAAGGCCAGCGCGCCCTTGTCACCACACTCACCAAAAAAATGGCGGAGGCACTGGCGGAATATATGACGGATGCGGGCATCCGCGTGCGCTATTTACATTCTGATGTGGATACGATCGAGCGCATCGAAATCATCCGTGACCTGCGCCTTGGCGTATTTGATGTGCTGATCGGTATCAACCTGCTGCGCGAAGGCCTCGATATTCCTGAATGTACACTGGTGGCGATTTTGGATGCGGATAAAGAAGGTTTCTTGCGCAGTCGTACATCGCTTATTCAAACCATTGGCCGTGCCGCCCGTAACATCGAAGGCCGTGCCATTTTATACGCCGATAGAATTACCAATAGTATGCAACAAGCGCTGGATGAAACGGGTCGTCGCCGCGAAAAGCAAAAAATCTATAACGCTGAAAACGGCATCACGCCCGAGAGCATCAAGAAGAAAATATCGGATATTCTTTCCAGCGTGTTTGAAAAGTCAGACCATGTGACGGTGCCGATTGTGGATGATCTGCCGCATCTGGTCGGCAATAACCTCAAAACCCATCTGGCGCATCTGGACAAGAAAATGCGTGCCGCCGCCGCCAATCTGGAATTTGAAGATGCCGCGCGGCTGCGCGATGAAATCAAAAAGCTGGAACAAGCCGAACTTGCTTTCAGTGAAGGCGGCGTCGGGCGCGGCGATTAAACGGCTTTAATGCCAATCAAATTCCAATGTTTCCTGCCGCGCAAAACGCTGTAGCTGGTCTGTGACCATTTGTGTATGGCGGGCAAGTGTGCGTTCTTGCACAGCTTCAATGGAGATTTCCAGCTTGTCGCGCGTGGCATCCATTTCAATCGTCCAGCCGTCGAAATAAATACGGGCGGATTGTGCTGTGTAATCTGCCGTGCCCATTTGGGCCCAGAGTTTACACAGCCTGAGCATATAGCTGCTGGCTTGTTTGGTGGAGATTTCAGCGCGGGTGGAGGGCATTGGCGTCAGGCCGCCGGTTTGCCCGGCGTGAATTTGCTGACGTTAAACCCTTTGAAATGCACGCCTGCTTTTTCCAGCTCTTGCTTTACTTCCAGCAGTTCGCCGTATTTCAGGGCAGGGAAAACATCGCGCAGGTTCTTTTTTTGCAAAGCCTGCGTGTCGCGGATGAAGGGTTTTCCGGCCATAAAGGCGGGGTAGGATTTTGTCATCTCGCCACGGCCCGCGGTTGCGGCCAAGGATGCCAGTACAATGCGCGTATCACGCATGTCGCGGAAGGCTTCGAGTTGTTTACGGGCGGAGGTGCCAAAAATTTGGCTCAGGCCTTGGTCGTTGCCTTCAACGGCTTGTACCAGTTGGGCGGGCACAGACTGGTCATAGGCCGCATCTTTGGCCTGTTCCAGTTTCTGGATCGTGTGATATTTCATCGCGCGTCCTTTTCTCTTTGTGCCCGCCCGCGTGGCGGATTTTATTTAAGCGTTGGGGCCGTTCTTCGGCTTTTTCGGTGTTTTCGGCGCCGCTTTAGGTTCTGCCTTTGCTTCCGGCTCTGCCTTTGGCATCGGTTTCAGATCTTTGGCGTGCTTCAGGAATTCGTTGATACGTGTCAGCTCATCCTGTGAACGACCTGCCAGCTGGCGGATGAATTTTGTTACATCCTTCAGGCTGCCCGGTGTTTCGATTTCGGTCATTTCCATTTTCAGGACATCTTGAATTTCCGGATGGGAAAACAGCGCACGGGTCCAGTCCAGCGTATCTTTGATGCCTTGTGTGTATTTACCGTTGTTGCGCTCTTCACATTTCTGGATGATTTCTTCCAGAATTTGAATGTCGGGCTTGCCTTTGGTTTCAATGTCCAGCTTGCGGGCGACGGTGATGGAAAGGATTTTCACTTCCGCAATCACGGGCAGCACTTCATAAGCTGTCATGAACGAACCCTTGCGCGGGCTGGAGAGGATGTTTTTTTGTTCAACCAGTGCATCGTTCAAATCTTTGGTCAAAAGATCGACGTTGTTGGAGTGGAGTACTTTCGGGCCGTGATGTTTTGCAAGTTTTGCAAACACGAGGGCGAGTTTGATCTGGGGAAACATCTGTTTTGAATCCTTTCAAAAGTGCCGCAGCATAAAATTAGACAGCGATGTATTTTGGAACTGTATGTTTGTTAACATAAGCAAAATGGCCCGTCAAGGCAGAGGCTATCAAGAAAATATTTCACATAATTTTGTAATAAATCTTTGATCTCTTTGAGCCTTTTATTTGGCGGGGGTGCGCTACGCCTGCGCTGTTTCCTTGTGCCTGCGGCCGCTTTGGATTATCTTTGTTATATCAGGGCTAAACGACAGCAAAAGCAGGGGTCATGTCGCCAAAACGCCGTATTTCAGAGCTTGAAACCAGCCATGACACCATGCGCTGCGTGGCCGATGCCACGGGTGCGGTGGTCTTTGTCAGTCCTGCGTTGGGCTGGGCACTGGGGCAGGATGCGGCAGATCTTATGCGCCGCCCGCTATCGAGCATGATTGATATTATTAATTGCGGCGATGCACAAAGCGACTGCGTGCCCGAATCCGATTTTTACGATATTGCCTTGCTGCGCCAGCACCGTGATCCACTCATCATGACGGCGCGGATTGATATGGTAGATCTGGGCGAGGGTCGCAAATATACCGTCGTCTGGCTCGACCCCGATAATCGTCTGAAGCGTCAAAAGCAAAATGACTTCACCGAGGTTGCGCGCGAATTTGCAGTTTTCGTGAACGAGAACCGCCAGAAGGCGGACGTGGTCGAAGATGAAAAAATCCCCGACCTTGATTATATCTCGACGACCGAGAGCGAGCTTCGGCACTTTCTGAACCTCACCAGCGACTTGCTGGGCGTTTATCGCCGCGATATGTCTTTCGTGCGTGTGAACCCGGCCTTTAACCGCGTGATGGGCTATACGGATTCGGAGCTGAAAAAATTCCCGTTCAGCGATCTTATTCATCCGGAAGAAAAAGACCATATTTTGCAGCTGATGCAGCGTGTCATCCACGCACCGGATAACCGCGAAATCCGCATTGATTTTGAATGCCGTGTGCGCTGCAAAGACGGCACCTTCCGCTGGGTAGAATGGGTGCACAAGGTCACGGGCGAATTTGTGTATATCGTGGGCCGTGATGTGACGGACATCAAACAGCACGAAGTCGCGCTGCAGCGCCGCGAACAGCAATTGTCCGAAGCACAGAAAATTGGCCGCATGGGCCACTGGCTTTTGGAGACTGAAAACAACACCATGGAATGGTCCGACCAGATTTATAATATCTTTGGTGTGGATAAAAATGGCTTCAACCCAACGGTTGATACGGTTAGCGCCATGTTGATGAAGCGCGATGTGGGCCGCATTTCGCGCAGCTTCCAACGCGCGATGGTGCGTAAAAAAGATTACGATCTGGAATTCTCCATCCGTAGATCGACGGGCGATGTGCGCTATGTGCGTGTCGAGGGTCGTTGCAAACTGGACCCGAAAACAGGCAAGGTCGATGCACTGTTTGGCATCATGCAAGATATTACCGAACGCACGCGCTACGAAAAGCAATTGCGCGAAGCGAAAGAAGCGGCGGAAAGCGCCTATGCTTCCAAAACCAGATTTTTGGCGAATATGAGCCACGAGCTGCGCACGCCGCTGAACGCCATCATCGGTTTTTCCGAGATGATCCAGCGTCAATTGCTGGGCCCCGTTGGTAATACGCGGTATCTGGAATACGTGGGCGGTATCCGCCAATCTGGCGAGCATTTGCTGGATCTGATTAACGATATTCTCGATATGTCGAAAATCGAAATCGGCAAATATGAATTGTATGTCGAAGAATTAAACGTCGGTAAAATCATCCGCCTTGCCATTCACATGGTCGAAGGCCGCGCACACGAAGAACAGGTGCGGCTGGTATCGGATGATATTCCGGACGATATCCAGATCATGGCTGACCGCCGCGCCATTATGCAGATTTTGCTGAACCTGATGTCAAACGCGGTCAAATTCACCGACCCCGGCGGCACGGTGGATATTCGCTGCTACCGCGAATTGGGCGGCGTTGCCATTATCGTCAGCGATACAGGTATTGGTATCCCCAAAGACAAACTGGCACTGGTTACGCTGCCGTTTGAACAAGTGGGCGCGGAATATACCCGCAACCACGACGGCACAGGCTTGGGCCTTGCCATCACCAAGGACTTGATCGAACTGCACGGTGGCACGCTGGACATGGACAGCGAAGTCGGCGTCGGCACCATCGTCACCGTCCTGCTACCTGACAAAATTCCGGACAGCAAGAATATCAAGACAATTTAAGGACTGGTTATTCCCCC
>JBGTNC010000199.1:0-24017 GCA_041743265.1 Alphaproteobacteria bacterium
TTTGCCGCTGATAAATTCCATCCCCTGCACAATATTTTGCGGAGTGTACTGGGCTTTCATGGTCAGGCTGATAAAGCCCAGATTAATGAGGTAGAAACCGACCAGCAATAAATGATTGATTGAATCGGCCAAGGCTTCGTTGCCACTGAAGTTTTCGACCAGAAAAATGCGGCCGTTTTTATGCAGCGTGCGCCCCACCCAAACCGTGATGGCAATACTGACCACCAAATAAACGCCATATACCAAAACCATCAGATATGTATCCATGACGACCTCCGGATTATTATTTAACTAAGTAGCTAAATATATAATCTCAAGAATCGCGCATTTAGTCAATAGGCTAATTACAGGCCTTGCCCCGCACCCAAGAAAAACATTAGATTTCAGGGCCGTGCCTTACACTTTACCGCCGCCTTACTTTCCTTGTTTCCCCTGACTTTTCTTCTGCAACAGCGCCTTCAGTACATTTGTCTCTTTTAAAATAACCGCTTCCTTTTTCTGCGCCGATTTCAAGCGCAAAGAGCCAGCAGCTTCATTATCTACGAGCACCTCAGCGGCCTTTTTTTGTGCCCGCTGTAAGGTAAGGGCGCGCGCACGCTGGCTCTCTTTAAGTTTCAGGGCGATGGTTTTATCTTCCTGAATCGTTTCCTCTGTAACAATCTTCTGATCTTGCCCCTGCCTCTCGACAGCATCACCAGCCCAGCGCATGAACAACTGAGTGTCTGTTTCCTCGACAACACGCGCATCTGCAGAAACCGCAGACTCAGTAGATTTAGCCTTTTGCGCCACAATTAAATTCTTTGCCTCTTCGCCATCTTCCTGCATCACTGTCTCCGCAGCACTTTTCTGCACAAGCACCAAAGACTCCGCTGCAAGTTTTTGCTGCAATGTTAATTTTTTCGCCCGCAAGAGCTGGTCTTGCAGTAAGCCGATAGCCGCTGTGTTTTGCGACCACAGTAAATCCCTTGCATCATGCAAACGGAAAGAGGCCTCCGTCTCCTCCGCGCCCGATGCCGGATGCTCCGGCTGATCGTGATGATGCCGGACGGCTTCAAAGCCAAACAAATATTCAATTTCCGGCAAGCTGTTGACCTCAATAGCCCTGCAAGCAAAGGTAATCGCCAACTTAAAAAAGCCGGCCCCCAGCGCCGAATTCGCGGAATTCAATTCCATTGTTTCCCAAACGCCCAATTGTTTCTGTGGGGCAGACAGGGAATACCTGATCATATCGATCAAATTTTGCGTCTGGTCAAAAACATTTTTATTATCAGCTTCACCAACCTCAGCAAGTATATTCGTGGCCTGGTGCAGCAGTCTATCCAATGAAGGCGTCATAATTTTATATCCCTATATTTAAAAATTTCGTGATTAAAGAGACGAGTATAACATGCAGCACCATTTAAATGCGCAGTAGCCATTGAAAGAAAAAATCTTTTTTCAATAGCCTTATACAAAAAATATATCTGTGACTATATTTCGATATAGAAAAAAAATATCAAAACCTTGCAATGTCACGCGTAGCTTTAATTTTAAAGCACACATTACAGTTAAGGATAAAAACAATGAACGACAAAAACAAAAACCAACCAGCCCCACAGTCACCAAAATCACCTGCGCCGCCCTCGCCTAAGAAAAAAGGCTCCAAATAAGCGAAGCACATAACATTACGTTATATCAAAATGCGTTTCTTTCATTTAGAAACGCATTTTTTTATGCTCCCCTTACACATGTCAGGACATTACGCATCGCATCCTTATCGTGAAATGAGCATACTGCCCCTACGTTGCCCTTCGGTAACGGCTAAATAAAAGGAACACATACTCATGAACGAGCAAAACAAAACATTGCACACGCAAACAGACAAAAAAGACAACACTGCGTTGAACGCAGCTGTTAAAAAAGAGTGGAACAAGCTGTCAGATGAAGACATCAAGCTGTATTCCACTCAAAAAGATCTTTTCTTCAAAAAAGTTGAAGAAAAACAGCAGATCAAGCAAGAAGTAAGCCGTAAAAAGATGCAAGAGATTGAAGCATCATGCGGTTGCGGCACTGTAAAAGCTGCTTAACTAAGCATTAAACGTCTTAAAGCATTGTCCCTACACTGCATCTTTAGGGGCGATGCTTTGAGAGTTTAGCTGATAAAATTTTCAGCACTTAAATCCATGCGATAGCCAATGCCGGGTTCTGTAACAATAAATGCAGCGCCAAGGGCATCCGTATCAATTTTTTTTCTAATCTGGCCAATAAAAACACGCAGGTACTGTGTATTTTCACTTTGCGCCTTGCCCCAGACTTCGGATAAAATTTCTTTATGCGTTAGCATTTTGCCGCAATTGACCATGAAGTACCTGAGCAAATTATATTCTTTTGGCGTCAAAGAGATCATCTCATCCCGCAAATAAACCTCATGGCGCACCAAGTCTATACGCAGCGCACCATTAACAAGTTCTGGCTCACCTGACTCGCGCACAATAGATTTTCTTAAACCTGCATTGATGCGCGATTGCAGCACATTCATATTAAACGGCTTGATAACGTAATCATCTGCGCCCAAATCTAGCGCTTTGACAATGTCGCTACTTTCCTTTCGCAAGGTCAAAACAATAATAGGAACATTGGTCCACTCGCGCAGAGACGAAATAACCAGATTCCCCTCCGTATCAGGCAAATTTAAATCCAGTAAAATCAAATCCGGCTTCAAAGATATACTGAGCTGTATCGCTTCACGGCCGCTGCCGCACCATTCAATGGAAAACTTTTCCTGATCGAAAATGAGATCCAGCATTTTCTTAGCTTGTTGGTCAGCATCTGCAATCAAAATGATATTTTTCTTGCCAGACATACAAATCCATTCTGTGCTGAAATATTTCTTTATGCACAATAATCGCTATTTCTATGGGCGGACAGTAACACACCTATGCGCAATAGCACACATAAGAACCCCGCGCATTTATTACGCGCGGGTAAATTAAGACAACAAAGATAACTTAAAAGATGATCGCCCTCGTGTGATTACACGGTCACATCGTGTGATTACACAGTCACATCAAGCGGTTGGCTTTCTGGCGGCGGAGAGGTCGTTTCTTCTGTCCCCGTCGTACTACTGGGTGGTGGCGCAGGCGTAAAGCCACCTTGAAGAGAAGCGAGTAAGGTTTTCATCGTCCCAACACGCTTACTGGTTTGATAAGTCGTGTTGTCATAGAAGATACCTTCAGTACGTATTTTAATACGCAGCTTGGATGCAATGCGGCCCATATCATCCACAATTTTCTGCGCGTCTGCTAAAAATTTCTGGTCTGTGGCCGTGAGCGGAATCTTGGCGCCTTCACCCGACTGGGCCTGTCCTTCTGGAGAAATATCAACAATATCCTCCGTGTCAGAACTCCCGCCATAGCTACCGCCGCGCGAAGTAATATAGTCCTTCACCGCACCTTCAAGCTCTTTCATGAAGTAGCTGACAGAATATTTGAGATTGGTCGTTTTAATCTTGTCGACGTTATACATCACGGACTTCAACGTCCGGTAGGCATCTTTCAAATAGCCTACTTTGGTCTCTGCAGAGCCCTGCAACTTTTCACTATCGCTCAGCGCGGGGTTAGATTCGATTTTATTGAGCTGGGTTTGCTCAGCAATGCGGCGGCTTTTGAACAGCGACAGTTTAATCGGATCGCGCTCAATCATTTTGGCAGTGTACTGAAAAAAGGAATCCGTTTTACCCAATATCTTATACTGGTAATTGCTGCGGAACGACGCAGCGATGTCGCGCAGAATGTTATTCGGATTTGTTGACTTCACAGTCATTGCATAAAACCTTTCTGGTCTGCAAAAGACGGATTCCTATCCAGCTTCTATTATAATAGGTATTCATTAACGCTTTATTAAGATTTTAAGCCCTGGCCGAACGGCATCAAGTTTTGTGTGCGTATTCAGATAGTTGCTGCTCCAACCGCAAACTGGCGGCATTGGGAGAACCTGTGTTTTTGGCCAAAATACGATACATCATCGGCACCACAAAAACGGTCAGCAAAATAGACAGGCACAAACCGCCAATGATCACGACGCCGATCACAAAACGGCTTTCGGCCCCAGCCCCCGCCGCCATAATCAACGGCACAGACCCCATGATGGTGGTCACTGTCGTCATAATAATCGGGCGCAGGCGTTTGGACGCAGCCTCCAAAATGGCATCGCGGTAAGCAACGCCTTCATCGCGCAACTGGTTGATAAACTCGACAATCAAAATACCGTTCTTGGCAGACAAGCCGACTAGAATGATCAAACCGATCTGGCTATAGATATTCAGCGTCTCGCCCGTCAGCCACAAACTCAGCAAGGCGCCGGTAATGGCCATGGGTACGGTCAGCATAATAATAAAAGGATGCACAAAACTTTCAAACTGCCCTGCCAGCGCCAGATAAACGACAAGCAATGCCAGTATAAATACGAGGTAGATGGAACCGCTCGACTCTCGCAGTTCCAAGGACTCCCCCTTGTAATCAATCGTAGCACCCGTCGGCAATTCGGTACGCACTGTGTTTTCGAGGTAATCAAGCGCCTGACCGAGGGAGTATCCCTCCTTCAGTCCAGCTTCAATTGTAATGCTGCGCACGCGGTTAAAACGGTTGAGCTTTCTGGCATCAGCAAATTCATGCAGCGTCACAAAACTCGATAAAGGCACAAGTTGGCCAGAGCGCGTGGAGCGCACAAACGTATTGGTGATATCCAACGGGCTGCTTTTTTGTGATTTCTTGCCCTCCAGAATAACGTCATATTCGCGGCCACGGTCAACAAAGGTTGTCACCTGACGCGAGCCCATGGTCGTTTCCAGCGTACGACCGATGACGGAGACAGACACACCAAGGTCTGCCGCCAGATCACGGTTGATCTGGATACCGATTTGCGGTTTCGTTTCGTAATAATCGTGATCGATCTCTAGCAGGTTTGGGTTCTCGCGTGCTTTTTCGAGTAAGATATCGCGCCAGACCAGCAAATCTTCATAGCTAGGCCCGCCCAACACAAACTGCACCGGCTTTTGCGAGCCACCGCCGAAGGAGCTGCGCACGGTCGAGAAAATCCGCACGCCCGGAATATCCGATGTTAACCGCCGCACTTCATCCAGATACCACCAGATGGGTTTACGTTTAGACCAATCGCTTAAAACAAAAATACCACGTGCATCGTTATAGGCAGCCGTGGTGCCAAAGCTGCCGGGGGCGCGCATCAAGACACGTTCAAATTCACCAGATGTTGTAAAGCCTGCCAACCGCTCTTCAAACTGATTAAGGTGATCGATGGTGTAGTTATAAGAAGCCCCTTCCGGCCCGCGCAGCATGGAGAAAAAGACCCCGCGATCTTCGCGTGGTGCATATTCCGAAGGAATGACTGTAAACAGCCAGCCCGCGCCCGCCAGTACCGCCAGCATAATGAGGACACCCGTCACGCTATGGTCCAGCAAACGGCCAAGCAAAGACAAATACCCGCGCCGCAGGGATTCAAAAGCCTCATCCACTTTGCGGCTAAACCATGTTTTATGCTCGGTACGTTTTAACAGTTTGGAGCAAAGCATCGGCGATAGCGTCAAGGCCACAAAAGACGAAAACAAAATCGCCGCCGCCATCGTCACGGCAAATTCAGAAAACAGCCGTCCGACATTTCCTTCCAACAAGGTAATCGGCAGGAATACTGCTACCAGCACAATGGTGGTCGCAATCACCGCAAAACCGACCTGACGCGTACCACGGAAGGCAGCAGCCAGACTTGGCTCCCCCATCTCCACACGGCGATAAGCATTTTCAACGACAATGATCGCATCATCCACTACCAGACCAATCGCCAGAATAATTGCAAGCAAAGTGAGAAGATTGATACTGAACCCAAAGGCATACAAAATAATACACGTACCGATCAGCGATGCAGGCACCGCCAGAAACGGAATAATCATGGTACGCAAGCTGCCCAAGAAGGCGTACATGACGATACCCACCAGCAAAACGGTGATGCCCAGCGTTAGGTAAACTTCATGCACCGCGCTTTCAATAAAAACGCTGCTATCATAACTTTGGGCAAGACGCATGTGTGTGGGCAGTGTGCGGTTGACTTGCGCCATTTCTATTTTGGCCACACGGGCCACATCAATTGTATTGGCTTTGGATTGTTTGACAATACCAAGCCCCACCATAGGCACGCCGTTACCGCGCAGGGTGCCGCGCTCTTCTTCGGCGGCCACCAGTACTTCGGCAACATCCCCAAGGCGCACAAGGTGCCCCCCCTGCCCATCACCACGGGAAAGTACAAGCGCCCTGAAATCTTCCGCCGTGCGATAGCCGCGTTGCACACGTAACGTGAAGTCGCTGTTTTTGGATTCAATCGCACCAGCTGGCAATTCCACGTTTTCGCTGCGCAGCGCCGTTTCAATATCTTCGGTTGTCAGGTTACGCGCGGCCAACTTGTTACGATCAATCCAGACACGCATGGCAATATCGCGCGCGCCACCAATTTGCACACGCGCCACACCATCCAGTGCGGAAAATCGATCTTCTAAATAGCGTCTGGCAAAATCGGTCAGCTCAAGGATACTCATCCCCTCGCCCTGCAAATTCAGCCACATGATGACGTCATCATCGGAATCTGCTTTTTGAATATCCGGCGCATCGGCTTCGACCGGCAAATCATCCAGAATAGCGGATACACGATCACGGATATCATTCGCAGCCGCATCCACATCACGGTCCACGTTAAATTCGACTGTAATGCTGGATCTGCCGTCTTCACTGCTGGAGGTAATATTGCGAATACCTTCCACACCTGAAATCCGCCGCTCGATAGGCTCGGTAATACGTGTTTCCACCACATTCGCCGCCGCCCCTTGGTAGGAAGTGCGGATCGATACAATTGGCGGATCAATATCGGGATATTCGCGCAAGGGCAAACGGTCAAAACACACAAGACCGAAGGCGACAAGCAAAAGGCTCATCACAGCAGCAAAAACAGGGCGGCGTACGGAAATATCCGACAGCAACATGCTTATTCGCCTTTCACATCCCAGCCACCCACAGGCGGCCATGTTTCTGCAACATTAACTTTTTCACCGGTTTTAACGCGGTTCACGCCGCGCACAACCACACGCTCGCCCTCTTTCAGGCCGGATGTAATTTCGACTTTGCCGGGAATGCGGGCACCGATGGTAACTTTGCGTTGCTCCACCATGTCATCATCTGCCACGACCAGCACGAAATGATCTTCCTGTCGCTGCATCAACGTTTCTTCCTGCAAAACGATTGATGTGCGTTCGTTTTTAATCAAGGTCACTTTCAGCAATAGCCCGGGGCGCAGCATGCCGTCATCATTCGGCAAAACAGCGCGCACGAATACCGAGCGTGTCACAGGATCAATCCGTGTATTCACACTTTCAATCTTGCCGTGAAAAACGCGGTTATCAAGCGCATCGGCTTCGGCTTCAATCTCCACCCCCGGTTTCAGGGATGAAAGATATGTAGACGGCACGGTAAAATCCAGCTTGATACGGCTGATGTCATCCAGCGTTGTAATCACATCGCCCGTTTGCACCAAGGCGCCGGGGCTGATGAGACGCACACCCAAGACACCATCAAACGGTGCGCGCAGGGTGCGGTAGGCAATGCGGGCTTCGATCCCTTCCAATTCGCGGCGGGTGATTTCCAGCATGGTCAGGCGATTATCGTATTCCTGACGCGGCACAGCTTTATCGCGCAGCAAGCCTTCCAAGCGTGCAAGCTCTCGCGTGTCTTGCTCCATTCTTGCGCGGGCAGCGCCCAGTTGGGAGCGTAACTCGCGCTGTTCCAGCACAGCAATCACATCGCCTTCATGCACAGACTGGCCGTCTTCGAAATTGATTTCGCGCAACAGCTCGGACACGTTGCTGGAGATTTCAACAAATTCGTTAGATACAGCAGTGCCCAAGGCATCCACGCTGTCAAAAACTTTGCCCTGCATCGCTGTGGTCACAAAAACAGGCGTCAGCTTGGCAGTCGCTGCCGCTTCTGCTGCATTTTTTTTGGTCAGGAAATGGGGCGCATAGTAAAAACCCGCACCTGCTGCGAGCACGAACATCATCAGAAATAGAATTCTTGTTTTCATCGACCGAAAGATCCTTGTGGAAGGCTCTGCTAGTATAACGCGTGAAAAAAGACAAACAGCAGAAAAACCGCAATTTTATCTTTAATATAGGAATATGGGGCGCAGGCGGTTGAGATCAATTAGATTCTGACAAAAGCTGCACAAATTGTTCAATTTGAAAGCCGACATCTTCGTTGATACGAAGCGCGGTATCGCTGAATTGGCGCTGTTCACGGGCAAAAGGAACATCTTCTGCCACCGGTTCGAGCATACTTTCAGCAATCAGACGATTTTCTTCCGTAAGTGCCTGCAAAAAAGCCGTCAGCGCTGAAGGTAATTCGGGCATATCTTTTTTGGCACTCACCCATTCCTGCTGCAGCATAAAAGAGCCCAGATTGGCAAAAGCCCCCAAAGACGCTTTGATCGCGTTGCCTTCTGTTACGGCCTTAATACGGCGGATGACTTCATCGCCCTTGGCATGATTAAAAATACCGGCAGCCGGCTGAAACAAAGCAGGCGTTGTATATTTCGAAAACCCTTTTTGCGATGGCAAGATATACAGGCAAAAATCCCGGACATACGCCGTCGCCTGCGCAAACAAAATATCGCGCGTGTCTTTGTTGTCTGCATCTGTTTCCATCAGCGCGCGCATCATATAATACGGTCTTGCATACCAATATCCGGCAGTGACTGCTTTGGCGCAAACATCGGCGGCCGTTTCAACTTTACCGTCTTCGCCGCCCAAATCTGCTTCGGCCATCAACTGCAATAAACGCAGCCAGCCTTCAGGCTTATCTTCTTCTTCACCGGCGCGGCGGAAAAAAGCTGCAGCCATGGTATCATCGCCATCCACAATGCATTGATCGCCCAAAGCGAGGGAATCCGGCGCAATCGCGGGACGTTGTGTTAAATGACTATCCGGCACAATCGCCAGCGGCGGCGCGTTCATGGTCACAGCATCAAAATGGTTCAAAGCGGTCTGAACAGTTTCGGAGAAAACGTGAAAGGCCGTGAATTCTTGCAGGTTTTTATCAAAAACTTCGATAAAGCGGCCCAAAGCCTGCACCGTTGCGCCATAGCGACGATGATCGGCATTGATCACCTCCGCCGCATGTGACAACAGGTTGATAAATTGACGCCAGACCTGAATAGCGGCCAGCTTTTGGTCCGCCGCATAAAGCCCTTCAAATACCATGAAATAAATGGCCGGATTTTCTGGCGCATTAAATTCGTGCAGCTGCCCTGTCAAACGATCCTGCATTTCATCGGCAGGTGCTGCCAGCACAAGACGCACGATAGATTCCGCGGCTTGCGCCGCAGCATCGATATCAGGAACAGAGATGTCAGATGTCTGTGTCATAGGCGTCAGTATGCCACATCCCCACTTGCGGGGCGAGAGGGCATCGCGCACATATGTTTCGGAAAAAACGAGACCTCTAAACTTAGGCCTCTTCCTCTTCCATATCTTTGAAAATATGGTTTTTGAGGTCTTCTTTGATATCATCCAGACACAAAGCCGCCAAAGCCAGATGATGTTCTGAATCTGCGATATGGACCCAGTCAACGTGTTCATCATCCGTAATGGTCATGACAACGACGGATTTCACGTTTGTTTTTTTGGCAAACTTCGCCATATCACGGAGAAATTTGGGAATTCCACCCTCTCCGTCAAACTGTACCTTGCTGACAATGGCACCGTCTTTGAAGTTGACCGTGATCACGGATACCTTTTCTTCGGTAACCGCCGCATCGCCGCTTGGAATGATGATGTCCGTTGTATCCGTCATATCGTAAAAACCCTTTGGACAAAAATAGCTAACTTATTGATCTTACTCTATTTTACACTATAACTCCTTTACAGGGAATGAATAGCTGCAAATAATTTTCATATTTTGTTAACTGCTTGAAATTAGGCCTGTCTTGAGACGAATGTACCGCGCTTTTGATATATGTTCGCGCCCCAATTACCACCTTAAGTTGTGAAAACAAAGCCAAAACCGTCCGAAGTGATTCACAGAACAGCTTTTCACAAAACTCGAATTCGGGTATATAAATACCCTATTCAGGATGATTTTATGACGGATAAGCCAAAACCGCCGCCAAAAGGCCCAAACGGGGATTCCCCCCCTTATGATCCGACAGGCGATACAACACCGGCCCCTGCCACGGGCCGTAAATCACTGAATCCCATTTTCGGCACATCCTGCCAGACACAGACCTATGGGCTGCGCGCCTATCACCGTGGGCATTATCACATTCATCTGGAAGCCGTGATGGATGACCCGGTTAAGAAAACATGGAGCGTGCATAAGGTTGTGCATACATCTGATACCGGCTACACGCTTTTTCCAAATGCGCACAACACCAAAAACTACGTACATAAATTAAAATCAGGCGTGCCATTTCATCAGGCACTGGAAACGCTGACGGATTTTGAACGCAGCTGCAAAAGCCGCCCGAATGATTTTGCCGTGCACCCGCCCGAAGCCGCCGAGATGGGCTTCGACCATTTCCGTGCCTTTGCGGAGCGTGAGGGGTATGTTTTTGATACACAAGGCAAACCACACGCGAGGCCCAATAACACAATGCTGCCCGCCGGTGCCATTTTTACGCAAACAGATGTAAATAGCGCCAATCGCCATTTAGCGCGGCCAGCTAACGAGTTTGACAATAACGGCCCTGCCAGCAAAACACCCAATACACATTTTCTTTTTGAACAGTTTACCAAGGCCACACATCGTCAGACGTTGCAAGAACGTCTCGCACAACTCAGAGTTTTGGATATTCTTGATCATTTCATTGATCAGGTAAAAGACGCACACACCCATCTGCAAGACTACTGCACACATTACCAAGAACTGGGCCGTGGCGGTTTGATTACTGATGCGGAGGATTCATTGCGCCTGGCCAGCGTCTCGCTCAGACAGTTGAAAGCCTATGGCATTGATACGACCGTATTCGAAAATTTCGTGCTGCAATGTGAAATTACCTGCCATGTCCTGCACGCCGAAGGGCTTTATGATTTGATGAACACACGCCAAGGCGATTTTGCGCAAAACGAAACCTTGTTCAAGGAACGTGTCGCCAAGGCACTGGAAGCCTTCAGTAAAATCGATAATTCCGACCGCGGATTGCAAACATTACAAGATATGATCGTGCAAACGCCCAAACCTGCCGTCCCCTATAGCATCACGCGGTTTATCGAGAATTACGATACGCAAAAAGACGCTTTCCGCCCCTTAAACAGGCCGGGTGCGCAAAATCCGCCGCCATCCAACAAAAAACCACCCTTTACACCCTGATTTCAGGCAGATTTCTGTTGATTATGTCAACCTGCAATGCTACCCTTAAGCCGTGTTTTTCAATTTATTTTTTGAACGGGCTTGATTGGTATGGCGCATCCGGATTCTTCCAAACCTTTGGTCATTGTCGGCTGCGGCTTTGCGGGAACATCCGTTCTTTTGCATACCCTGCTGCGCATTGCAGATGACCCCACCATCACAAGCCCCGTGCATATCCAGATTGCCGAGCGTAAACCTGAACAAAAACACGCAGGTCTCGCCTACGGCAAAGCGCCTGAATACAAAAAGCACAACCTGAACATTGGCGCCAAGCGCGTGACCCCTTTTGCCGCCGGACAACAACCGGCAGGCTTTCCAACCTTTGTGGAATACATTCAAGACCTGACCAAAAAAAATCCGGCCATGGATGTCTGCCTGACCAATCCACCGCGCCAGCTCTATGGTGATTATTTGCAGCGTCTGGTCGAACTGGCTGTCGATAAAGTCGGCAACAAAGCCAAAGTCAGCTACGTCATGCGCCGCGCCACCAAAGTGGATGAAACACCAAAAGGCACTGTTGTATCTTTCGAAGACGGCGTAGATGTCAAAGCAGCACATGTTGTACTGGCCACAGGTTTCCAAGATGCACTGGCACCCAAATTTGCCAAAGCCGCCGCCAAGAGCAGCCATTTCCTTGAAACACCCTATGCCCCGCATTCCAACGCCTTTTTTGACAAAGTCTGCGGCGATAAGAAAAGTAGCGTGTTGATTATCGGCACAGGCTTGACCTCGATGGACATTGCCGCCCGTCTGATCCATTCAGGCCACGAAGGCAAGATCACCATGATGTCACGCCGCGCGCTGATGCATAAACCCTACGAAGATACGCCCGTATCCGAATACATGGCATCGCGCCTGCGCGGGGAACCACGGCCTGAACCTGAATTACCCTTCACCAAACACCAGCCTAATTTCATGCGTGCGACAACATCGCAAAGCGCGTTGAAATCCATGCTGAAAGAATTTGGCCAGCTGACATCACAAGGATTTACTTCCGAAGAAATTATCACCTATTGGGAACGCTTCGTACCGCAGATGGCAGCGAAATTCCCGCAACAGGAAGTCGCCGATCTTTTGTCCAAGCACGATGTATTGCTGACAACGGCGCGCGTTGGCGTCACGCCTGAAACGGGCCATACCGTGCGCAACGCCATACAATCTGGCCGCATTACGGTTTCTTCCGGTACGATCAACGATGTACGCGAAGTCGACGGTCAAATGATGTGCCAATTCACGCCCTCCAAACCGCCGCAAACGCTCTTGTCAAAAATCGCGGATGTTTTTAGCCTGAAGGCGGAACCAGAAACGCAAACTGCCGTGCACGACTATATTTTCTCCGGCATGGGCAACAGCACCAGCTTTGACCCCAAGCGCAGCGAGATTACAGACCCGCTCTGGCGTGACCTGCTGGAAAGCGGCAAAGCAACACCACACTGGACTAAATCCGGCGTGACCGTCACCAACGGTTTTTCACTTGTCGACAAACAAGGCCATGCATCAGAGCATGTCAGCGTGATTGGCGTACCGGTTGCAGGCCATATGATTGTGACTGCATATAAATACCCCGAACGCCCCGGTGCCGGTGGCCGCATTGGCCCGACAGCACTGAACGTGGCGGGTATTACAGGTGCGACACTTGCCTTCCTTGAGCAGAACTATGACCGTCTGGTGGATGAATGCCGCAAACCCGTCCCTGCGGCTGCACAAAACAACCGCAAAAAAGGCTTCAAGTACCGCGGGCCGCTGTCCGCGTAATTCTTAATCTCTGATATTTTTCTCAAGCCGCTGCTTTTTTTGCACGCATGCCCAGCATGTGGCAAATGGCCTGTGCCAATTCGGCACGGTTGAGCGTATAGAAGTGGAAATCACGCACGCCGTTTTCATACAGCACGCGGCATTGCTCTGCCGCCACAGTGGCGGCTACCAGCTGGCGGGTTTTAGGCTGGTCATCCAACCCTTCAAACAATGTTTCCATCCACGATGGCACTTTCGCGCCGCAAATTTTTGCAAAAGAAACGGTGCGGTCAAAATTTGTGATCGGCAAAATACCCGGCACAATCGGCACATGCACGCCAGCATCGGCTGCGTGATCACGAAAACGCAGAAAATCTTCAGGGTCCATAAAAAACTGGCTGATCACACGGCTTGCACCATGATCGACTTTGCGTTTCAGGTTTTGCAAATCATGCGCCGCATCAATCGCTTCGGGATGTGTTTCAGGATAACCCGCCACGCTGATCTCAAAATCGGCAATTTTTTTCAATCCGCTTACCAGATCCGCCGCATAGGCGTAACCATCTGGTGCAGGTACATATTTGCTATTATCACCGGGCACATCACCCCGCAGTGCAACAATATGGCGGATGCCTGCATCCCAATATGCACGCGCAATATCATCAATCTCGCCGCGTGTTGCTTTCACGCAGGTTAAATGCGCGGCTGCCTGCAGACCTGTTTTTTCCTGAATGCGCGATACAATCTCGTGCGTGCGGGCGCGTGTAGTGCCGCCTGCCCCGTAAGTCACGGAAACAAAACGCGGTTGTAGCGGTGCCAGTAAATCCAGCGACG
Source organism: Alphaproteobacteria bacterium (assembly GCA_041743265.1). Classification (GTDB taxonomy): domain Bacteria; phylum Pseudomonadota; class Alphaproteobacteria; order Micavibrionales; family UBA2020; genus UBA2020. The sequence goes on from JBGTNC010000199.1 coordinate 14,004, forward strand.
ACCACAGTGTTTTTTCCATGTCTTCCGTTTTCGGCGGAAAAAATTCAAAACTGACGTTCAGATCACACGACTGAGGCGGGATAAAAGGAAGGGACATAGGTCCACGATTATGAGACTGCATAACACCCGAATATAATTATCAAAAACCGAAGGCTATATTAGGGGAAAAGGAAAACAAATCCAAGATACAATTGTTTTTCAGATTAAGTCACCCCAAGCCTTGAATTCCCCTGCAAAACAAACAATACTCATGCCCAGCAACCAATTTTACTGTTCAAGATAACAAGGAAGGCAAAACCATGGCTGATCTTTTCGAGAACCCGATGGGTACCGACGGTTTCGAGTTTGTTGAATACTGTCACGAGACCCCCAAAGTACTGGAAGACCTTTTCACCAAACTTGGCTTCAAAAAAACTGCCACACACAAATCCAAAAAAGTAAGCCTGTGGCAACAAGGTGATGTCAACTTTGTATTAAACGAAGAACCCGAAGCCATGGCCTTTGCCAAAGAACGCAACGGCGGCGCTGCCTGCGCCATGGGCTTCCGAGTGAAAGACGCACAAGTAGCCTATGCCCGCGCCATTGAAAAAGGCGCCAAAGCCGTTGAGAGCAAAACCGGCGAAGGCGAGCTGAAAATTCCAGCCGTTGAAGGCATCGGCGGTTCCAAACTTTATTTTGTAGATGTCTATGGCGACAAAGGCAGCATCTACGCGCACGACTTCAACTTCACCGATACAGCACCTAACGCAGGCGCAGGCCTTACCTACCTTGACCACCTGACGCATAACGTCAACCGTGGCAACATGGACAAATGGGCGAATTTTTATACAGACCTGTTTAACTTCCGCGAAATCCGCTATTTCGATATCGAAGGCAAGCTGACGGGCCTGAAATCCAAAGCCATGACCAGCCCTTGTGGCAAGATCCGTATTCCGATCAATGAGTCATCGGATGACAAATCCCAGATCGAAGAATTCCTGAAGCGTTATAACGGCGAAGGTATCCAGCACATCGCATTTGGTACCGACAATATTTATAACACTGTCGAGAACCTGATCAAAACAGGCATCGACTTCCAAGAAACAACCGAAACCTATTACGCCCGCGTGAACGAGCGCGTGCCGGAACACGGTGAAGATCTGGAAAAAATGCAAAGCCTGAATATTCTGGTAGATGGCGCACCAACCAAAGGTCAAGGTCTGCTGCTGCAGATTTTCACCAAAGATGCCATCGGCCCGATTTTCTATGAAATCATTCAGCGCAAAGGCAACGAAGGTTTCGGCGAAGGTAACTTCAAAGCCCTGTTCCAGGCGCTGGAAGATGACCAGGTACGCCGCGGCGTTCTGGAAGCCTAAACGATAAACACCACACACTTGCACAATCCCCTCTCCCGACCGGAGAGGGGTTCTGCACCTTGAAGGAGATACCATGAAACTCGCATCTTACAAAAACGGCCGCGACGGTACATTGATGGTCGTCAATAATGACCTGACGAAAGCGGCATCTGCCGCGCACATCGCGCCGACCTTGCAAGCTGCGCTGGAAGATTGGTCCAACGTACATCTGGCACTGGAACAACTGGCGGATGATCTGGCGCAGGGCAAAACAGCACCTGCGGCCTTCGATACGACCAAATGTGCATCGCCCCTTCCACGCGCCTATCAATGGCTGGACGGCAGCGCCTATGTCAATCACGTAGAACTCGTGCGCAAAGCGCGCGGCGTTGATATGCCGCCCAGTTTCTGGACAGACCCGTTGATGTATCAAGGCGGCTCCGACAGTTTTTTGTCGCCGACAGAAGATATCGTTTTTGCTGATGAAGCAGGCGGCATTGATTTTGAAGGCGAAGTCGCCGTGATTACCGATGACGTGCCGATGGGCACCACGGTTGAAGACGCCGGACGCCACATTAAACTGGTGATGCTGGTCAATGACGTTACCTTGCGCTATATCGCGCAGCCGGAATTGGCCAAAGGTTTTGGCTTTGTACAATCCAAACCCTCAAGCGCGTTTTCCCCCGTCGCCGTCACACCGGCTGCGTTAGGAGATGCGTGGAAAGACAACAAACTGCACCTGCCACTGCATTCCTATTGGAACGGCATCCAATTCGGCGCACCCGAAGCTGGTGTGGATATGGTCTTTGACTTTGCCCAATTGATTGCCCATGCCGCCCGCACCCGCCCGCTGGGTGCTGGTACGATCATCGGCTCTGGCACTGTATCCAACGTGGATCGCAGCAAAGGTCATTCCTGCATTGCCGAAAAGCGCATGCTAGAAAAAATCGAGATGGGTGAAAGCACCACACAGTTTATGAAATTTGGCGATACCGTGAAAATCGACATGCTGGATGCTGACGAAAAATCCATCTTCGGCGCGATTGAGCAAAAAGTATCGAAATACGAATACGCTTCTATGGAATCAAAGCGGCTTGCGCGGCGTGAAGGCTGATTTTTTAAGCCCTGCTGCGGCAGGCTTTTCCAGCGGTAGAGAGCCGTAATCATCCGGCAATGTACCACCCGCCTTGATGAAAGCTTTTTCGGCTTCGTGTATCAAATGCGTTTCGCTGAAATCGGCAAAGTTTTTCATCTGCACGGTTTCAGCCTTGGTCGCTTCGTTCTGTGTAATCAGAATATGCGTACGGGCTGAAAAATTGAAAATCTGCGTGACTTTATAGCGGATACGATCCTTGTGTGACACATGCGCAATTTCATCATCACCCGTGCGCAACCAGCGCGGCAGACGCGACAGACGGCGCAAGGTATCAATCGTCTGAAAGTCACCCTTCTCTTCCGCCATCATCTGTGGTGTTTTTTCACCAGAGGTCAGCGCATCTGCATCTGCCCCGTAAGATAACAACAGTGGCAAAACCTCAGGCTTACCTGCGCGGGCGGCTTCATGTAGCGGTGTATAGCCTGAATTGTCGCGCACGTTCGCGCTCATACCACCATCCAGCAAATAACGCGCCACACGTCCGGCGCCATAATATGCAGCCTTATGCAGCAAAGTTTCACCATTGCCATCACGTCTGCCAAAATGGCCTTTTTCCTGTGCCCACGCACGCACATCGGACAGTTCATCTTGTTTGATCAACTCGACAATACGCTCCGGAATACCTGATGACATGGCCTAGCCCCCCAATCCCGGTTTTTTCTTATCCAGCTGAAAAGGCTGCGGCGCATGCCCACCCAATTGACGAATTTTATCCAAGGCTTTTTCAACAGCAGGACTGCCCGCCAGATCATCGAATGTTTTCACGCTCTGGCTTTCGGCCTGCGTGGTCAGGTTCTGGGCGATATGTGTATAGAGCCGTGTTTCAAAATTGAAAATCTCGGTAATGCGATAACCGATCAACGGGCGGTCTTGCACGCTGGCAATTTCTGCATCCGCAGTCAGGTGCCAGCCGTCTGTACTTAACTCCTGCCGCTCCGGCGGGCGTTCCTTGCCACGGATCAAATCGGCAAGACGGGGGAATTCTTTATCTGCCAGATCAGCTGGTGTGTTCATGCGGTGGTCTACTGCATCTACATCCGCGCCTGCATCCATCAAAAGTTTGATGACATCGCCGCGCCCGCGTTTTGCCGCAAAGTGCAGCGCTGTAAAACCATTGTCGGTACGCGCCGCGTTTACATCCGCACCCGCTTTGATAAGTGCGGCCACAATTTCATAGCTACCATCACTGGCTGCTTCCATCATCGCGGTATGACCATCTTGATTGCGTTTGGTATGTGGGTCAGCTTTATTTTCCAGCAACCACACGACACCGTCTGTATAGGCACGGTAGGCCGCAGTATAAAGTGGTGTTTTATTATCGGGGCTATCCGTCAAACCCATATTTAAATCAGCACCTGCTGCAACAGCATCTTGCATCCTATCCAGATTGGTGTTCTGAATGGCCTTCATAAGGCGCTTTTGCAATCTGGCTTGTGATGGTGGACCAAAAAGACCCATTACCCACCGCCTTGCATTGTTTTAGAGGCAAGGCTGGGCTTTGGCGAAAACTTTGACATGACGTCTTCGCTCACCAAGCCACCTTTGCGCGTCAGCTCTGTCAACGCTTCGCGCAAAATTTGCGTGTCGCTGAATTCGTCAAAGCTGCGCATGGATTGGCTTTCCGCGCCAGATGTCATATTGGCGGCAATCTGTGTATACATCGCGGTTTTAAAATTGAAGATTTCGGTCAGCTTATAACCGATCTGTTTTTTCTCGGTCACCAAAGCAATTTCGTGTGATGTGGTCAATTGCCAACCGCTGCTGGCCGTTTGCTGCGGGATTTCTTCTGCGCGTGGCTTACCACGGATCATATCGCCCAAACGCGGGTATTTTTCACGATCGGCAATATCGGCGGCGGTATTCATCTGGTGGTCTGCAATGGTAATGTCGGCGCCTTTTTCCATGAGTGTGGAGATAATATTTCCCCGCCCCCAATAGGCCGCCCAGTGCAGCGCTGTCCAACCATTGTTTTTAACCTGCCGGTTCAGATCTGCACCCGCGTCGATCAGGATAAGCGCGCAATCCGGATTGGATTGACGGGCCGCTATAATCAAGGGAGTCCAGCTGTCTTTGCCAAGGTTGACATCTGCTTTGCGCTCCAGCAGAAGACGCAGAATATCGACATTGCCTTCGCTAGCATGGAAATACAGGGCGCTTTTGTTTTCTTTATGATGGATCGCGTTCGGGTCTGCGCCGGCATCAAGGGCCGCACGGATTTTATCAATGCTGTCTTTGAACAGCATACGGTTCAGCTGCACTTGCTGCTTTGCACGTTTTTCCGCTTCTGTGGAAAACCAACCCATAGATCGCCCGTTGTTAATAATTTACATAGGGGGCCATATTAGGCATTCTCATTACTTATGTCAATCAGATTTACCCCTGCCAAACAGCTGAAAATCTTCTATAAAATCAATACTATATGTTATGAAAAATAATAACGCATGACAGAAGGGAATCCCTTGTTCAGCCCCACCCCAGACCATAGAATGTAGCCATTCACACGAGGTAGTTCGCAAAAAGATGATCAGGCTGCACAGCTATTACAGATCGGTATCGTCCCACAGGGTCAGGCTCGCGCTTGGGCTCAAGGGGCTCGCCTATGACTATGTGCCCGTTCATCTGGTGCGCAACGGCGGCGAGCAGCACAGCCCCGAGTACAAAGCCCTGAACCCGCAAGCCATGGTGCCCACCCTGCAAGATGGCGACACGACCATCACACAATCCATGGCCATCATCGACTATCTGGATGAAAAACATCCGGAACCTGCCCTGCTGCCGCGCCATGCAGATGCACGCGCCTATGTACGCCAAATCGCCCATATTTGCGCAAGCGACATGCAACCGCTGAACAGCCTGCGCGTGCTCAACCATTTGTCTGGTGAATTATCTGTCTCCCAATCACAAAAAAATGACTGGTACCACAAATGGGCGGCGCAAGGTTTTGATGCGATTGAAACGCTGCTGGATAAAAGCCCGCACCGTAAAGGCCCCTATGTCTGCGGCGATGACATTACGCTGGCAGATATCTGCCTGATACCACAAGTTTACGATGCCAGACGCTATGACGTTGATACCAGCATCTGGCCCTTGATCACCGCAATTGATCACGCCTGCACGCGGCTGAAAGTCTTTAGTGATGCAGCCCCCGAACAACAACCCGATACGCCGGAAGACCAACGCCCGGCTTTCATGAAAGGAAAAGCGTAACCATGACATCCGATATCAAGACTGAAGACCGCGGCCTCTCCTCTGCCAAGCATTACAATGCGGGCGAAGGCTGGACAGCAGGGGATCTTGATTTCTTTACCGTACCGCAGCGCGTGTATACGGAAGAAGAACACGATGTATGGCGCACGCTATATCAACGTCAGGAAAAAATCCTGAAGGGCCGCGCGATCAGCCTGTTCATGGATTCCCTATCTACGCTGGGCATCAACCGTGACCGCGTGCCATCGTTTGATGATGTAAACGACATTCTGATGAAACGCACCGGCTGGCAAGTCATCCCCGTTGAAGGCCTGATTCCGGACGAGCCGTTTTTTGAACTGCTCGCCAACCGCCGCTTCCCTGCGGGTAACTTTATCCGCACCAAAGACAGCCTGGATTACATTGAAGAGCCCGATGTATTCCACGACCTTTTTGGCCACGTGCCAATTTTGGCTGATGAAACATTCGCAAAATACATGGAAGAATACGGCAAGGGCGGCATGAAGGCCGCCAAGCTGGGCATGACCAACAAACTGGCCCGCCTGTATTGGTACACGGTTGAATTCGGTTTGATCCGCGAACCTGATGGCATTCGCATTTATGGTGCTGGCATTTTGTCATCGCCGACAGAATCTGTTTTTGCTCTTGAAAGTGACTCGCCGCACCGCATCGGTTTTGATGTAAAACGTATGTTGCAAACGCATTACCAGATTGACGATTTCCAAGATAACTATTTTGTTATCGACGATTTCCAACAATTGTTTGATGAAACCTACGCCGATTTTACCCCTGTCTATGAAGCGCTCAAAGGCAAGCCCGAATACGAAGCGGGCACCTTACTGGACACAGACAAGGTTTATCACAAAGGCACCGGCGAATACGGCGTTGAAGCCGACAAACGCCGCGAAGAAAGACGGAAGAAATCCTAAAGCATGAACCAACCCGCTTTTAAAATTAACCGTCAGGCGTTACTGGCCCCGTTCACTGCAAAAGAATCCGGCCTGTGTAATGCAGATGTCTATCGCAGTATCTGGCAGGATGAGCCAAGCCTTACCGAAGATGCGCAAGGCAACGTGCTGGGCAATGACCAACGCAGCGCCTTGCAAATTATCGGCCAGAAATACATTCTGGACTATTTCGGCGCGCAACCGCTGGAGATAACCGATATTCGCGCAGGTGCTTGCATTACAACGTTGCAGCACTTGCTCAAAAACGCGCAGCAGGACATCAACATCAATCTGATTGAAGCCAAAAATGACCGCCGTGTTGAATACGCAGCACAAGTGGCTGACCGCCCGCACATCAGCATCGGCAAAATACACAAAGGTGCGGTGACTGATTTCACCCGTCCGCCGCCATCGCTGTTATCGCTGCTGTTGCGCAGGCCGTGGTTTGTCAAAGCAAGCACGCAAGATTGCGTGTTGATGCTACACACCATCCACAGCCTGAAAGCGGCGGATATCGTTCCTGCCATTACCTATGCCTATCGCCTGTTAAAGCCGGGCGGCGTTTTGGTGATGGCCTATGCCAGACAAGACATCAGCGCCATGGGGCAAGTGACACAGCTGTATCTGGAACGCCACAAACCGGAAACGGCGCAGGCCTTGCAATACCTCTATGACACAAAAAAACGGTTGTTGGTGGATGGTGATATTCAACGTCAGCTCAATGCGCGCTTTCCCGCCTTCAAGGCTGAATTGACGACACTGACGCAAGAAACCCGTACCTTCCGCCCCACGCCCGAAAAACTGGCACAAGCCATGATGATGAACGATATGCTGTCGGCCGATGACACGCCGTTTGACCCCGCCATGTTGGAATTTGCCGCGCAGTATCTGGAAGACCATCCGGCAGAAACGGGCCTGCGCCAATTGCCAGCGGAACAATCCCATCGTGCAGGATGGTATAGCGCCTTGCAGCCACAACAAATTGCCATAATTTCGAAAAAAGCAGTCTAAAACATGCGTACGAATTCTATTTAAAAAAAAACCATGGGGGCGTATGGTCTAAACGTCCAATACCCAATCAACAAAAAAAAACTTTGGAGATATATCATGACATTCAACGACATCACCCCTGAAGCTTATGCTTGCGGTAACTGCGGTTGTGGCTGCCCGGCTGTACTGGAAACAGAAAACAACACTTACGTTATCATCGGCAAAAAACTTTCTGCTGAATCCCTGAAATCGCTCGAAGGCCGCATCGCTGAAGATGAATTCGCCATCGAAGTTGAAAAAGGCATGATTGACGGTCTGAAAGTCGAAGTGCTGAAAGCAGCTTAATCGACCTTTTAATCTACAAAAAGCGTCCCGTGTATCAAAGCCGGGGCGCTTTTTTGTATCTGCCTATCAGGCTGACTTGAGCCTCTTTTTCAAAAATGCTAGAATTTTAACAGCCCCCTTAAAAGCACGCCAGGATCACATGCACCCCCTGCTCTCTAAACTCACAATTGCCGTTCCGGTTTATAACGACGCCGCTTATATTAGCACCACGCTGGAATCCTGCACAAATCAAGCGGGCACAATCATTATTTGTGACAATGCCTCCACCGATGGCACCTCGGATATTTGTGCGGCCTTCGCAGAAAAACATGCGCACGTGATACATATCCGCCATAACGAAAATATCGGCGCGCATGAAAATATGCGGGCTGCTTTGTTTAACTGCAAAACAGAATATTTCTCCCTTATCGGCTCACACGATCTGTTGAGCGAGAACTATGCCGAACCGCTATTGTCGGCACTTGAAAAAGACAAAAGCATATCCTTGGCAGTCGGCACCATTCAGCACATCAATGAAACCGGTCAACCGAATAACATTCGCACCGATCATGGCTGGGTAAATGGGCTGCACAACAAAACACCCCTCGATCGTGTCGAAACTTTCGTCACCAAGCTGCGGGATTGCTTTATGTTCTACGGTATTTTCCGGACAACAGATGCGCAAAAAATATGGTTCAATGAACCTGCGCTTGGCTTTGACCGTGTGACACTGGTACGTACGGCCGCTTTAGGCAACGTCGTTTTTGTGCCACAACCCGTTTATTACGCCCGCGATTTCAATAACACGCGCAGCGACAAAGAAAACAGAGAACGCCGTGCCACATACCTCGGCGCAAAAACAATTGCCAAGAACAATACGACACGCAACAAGGCGCTCGTGCAAACAGCGCTGGATCTTGTGAAAACAGACGAAGATCTGTCACAGGCATTGCGGATTATTGACCGCATCAACCGCCGCTTGCAAAACCGGCGTTATTTTCAGCGTCAAAGATTGCTGAAAATAATTGGCGGCATTGCCGTGGCCGTCACAATTATTGCACTGGCGACCACACGCTAGATTTTTAGATTTTGCTCTCGGGTGGTTTTTCTTTTTTCTCGGCTTTGGGCTTTTTCTTTTCAGCTGCCTTATCTGCCAGTTTATTGGCAGCATCCCAAATATCGGCTTGCGGCGTTCTTTGCATCAACTTTTCATCGTACTTAATGATGCGCCAGCCGCCTTTGCGTACTTCGCGGTCCAATTGTTTGGCAGACCAGCCAGCATAGCCTTTGTATTTTCTAGACCAGCGGGGCTGTTTCTCCAAAGCCTCCAGTGTCGCAATACCATCCGCGCCTTCGATGTACGACAAGCCCGTTGTGCCCAGCATAACGCCTTCTTCAAGGTCAATTTCGTAAGTGTAGATGGCAAATTCTTTTTCAGGCTCCACAGGGCCGCCATGGGCGAAACCTTCGTTTCCTTCTGAAACAGGAGCATTCACGACAACGCCGTACGCGCCACCCAGGTTGTGCTTCAGGATCAGCACAACGCTTTCCTCGAACCGCTCATCAATGCCAGCGGTCGCAATCAGCATACGACTTTCCAGCTCCATCGGCGCGCGGAATTGCCCGCCCACCCAGAACAAAAGAAAGGCAAGACCAATCATCCAATAGCCGCTGAGACTACTCTGCTTCTTTTTGGGTGTTTCTGTTGTCGCTGCCGTTTCTGTTTTTTTACCGGCTGTTTCCTGATCCGTCACACGTCCCCCTTGGTCGTTTTTTATGGGCTGAATTTATCGCGGAAGTTTTTCAACCCGTGTTTCATATTCGGCTGTTTCGGATCGCCATAATTGCTATTGGCCAGATCTTCCACAGGTTTGCGCAATTGTGTGAACAATACACATTTACTGAAATCGAGTTCAAATTCCTCGCCTGTTGTTTTATGCACCAACTTTGGATTTTTTTCCAGCTCTGTCAGGTTCTTGGCAAAATGCGGCATATTTTCAACCGCCAATTGGAACCATTCCACCGGCAATCCCGGATCATCGGGCGAGATAGAATA
>JBGTNC010000200.1:0-16360 GCA_041743265.1 Alphaproteobacteria bacterium
GGGCCGTGGCCACGGTTGTCGTCTTGTCCGTCACGCGCGAATTGGCGCCGGTCTTGGCGGGTTTGATGGTGGCGGGGCGCATTGGTGCTTCCATTGCTGCTGAAATTGGCACCATGCGTGTTACTGAACAAATTGATGCGCTGACAACGCTTTCTACCAACCCCTTTAAATACCTGATCGCGCCGCGCTTGATTGCGGGCACGTTCATGCTGCCTGTGCTGGTGCTGATCGCCGATGTGATCGGCGTGCTGGGTGGTTACATTGTCGGCGTGTATAAGCTGGATTTTGGATCTGTCAATTATATGACCCGCACGTGGGAATATTTGACAGCGGATGACGTGGTCTCCGGCCTTTGGAAGGCGGCGGCTTTTGGTTTTATCGTGACCCTGATGGGTTGCTATCACGGTTTTAATTCAGAACGCGGCGCGCAAGGTGTGGGGGCTGCAACCACCAATGCAGTTGTATCGGCATCCATCCTGATTTTGATTTCCAACTACGTTCTGACCCAATTCTTTTTTGCGGGGAAATAACCATGACCGCAACAGCCAAATTAACGCTCTCCAATATCAAAAAATCTTTCGGTGATAACCATGTGTTGCGTGGCGTAAACCTCAGTATTCCCAAGGGGAAATCGCTGGTGGTCATCGGCGGCTCCGGTACAGGTAAATCTGTGATGATCAAAAGCGTACTGGGTATCGTGACGCCTGATAGCGGCTCCATTCAGGTGGATGGTGCCGAAACCACACAGCTGAAGGGCGCAGAACGCGATGCTTTGATGCGCAAATTCGGCATGTTGTTTCAAGGCGGCGCTTTGTTTGACAGTCTGCCCGTGTGGGAAAACGTGGGTTTTGGTCTGATGCAAGGCAAAGGCGTCAGCCGCACCGATGCGCGCGAGATTGCTGTTGAAAAATTGCGTGCTGTCGGCTTGCCATCGCGTACGGCAGATTTATTGCCAGCGGAACTTTCCGGCGGGATGCAAAAACGCGTGGGTCTTGCCCGCGCCATTGCCGCCAACCCGGAAATTATCTTTTTCGATGAACCGACCACAGGGCTTGATCCTATCATGGCCGATGTCATCAATGACCTGATCGTCGAAACCTCCAAAGGTTTGGGCGCCACGACATTGTCTATTACGCACGACATGGCCAGTGCGCGCAAAATCGCCGATGACATTGCCATGATTTATAAAGGCGAGATCATCTGGCAGGGTGCGGCCAAAGACATCGACCATTCCGGCAATGAATTTGTCGACCAATTTATCAAAGGGTCAGCCGAAGGGCCGATCAAAATGGAGCTTTAACCCGTGACGGATCCTAAAAATCCCGGCGACAACGAATTGCGCGCCATTCGCCCCGGCATGACATCTAAAGGTGCTGCGCCGAAACAAAAACCCCAAAAGCCGACCGCTACCAAAAAAGCAAAGGCACAAAAACCTGTGCGCGATACGCAAGCGCGCCCGCGTAAAGCCGGCCCCGGCTGGTTTTCGCGTATTTTTATGGCGCTGCTTTCTATTGGCGTGATTGGCGCGATTGTGGGTGTGGCGGCGGTTGTGGGCTTGTTGTTCTATTTCTCGCAAGATCTGCCGGATTATAAATCACTTGCCGTGTACGAACCGCCTATCGTGACCCGTGCTTACGCCAGTGATGGCCGCTTGCTGGCGGAATTTGCCGCAGAAAAGCGCGTGTTTATTGCGATTGAATCTGTCCCCGACCGCGTTGTGAATGCGTTTTTGTCGGCGGAAGATAAAAATTTCTACACACATCCGGGGATTGACCTGACAGGTGTGATCCGGGCCCTGCGCGATAACTTACGCAATATCGGCTCCAACCGTCGTCTTGTCGGTGCGTCTACCATTACGCAGCAGGTTGCCAAAAACTTTTTGCTGTCCGACAAGTTGGAAGAAGAGCGCGGCAATGATTTGCAAAAAATCAAACGCAAGTTCCGCGAGATTATTTTGTCTTTCCGTATCGAACAGGCGCTCAGCAAAGATAAAATTCTGGAACTGTACCTGAACGAGATTTTCTTAGGCGCGCGCGCCTATGGCGTTGCGGCCGCATCGCTTGAATATTTCAACAAACCGCTGGAAGAATTGAGCATCGAAGAAGCGGCTTATTTGGCGGCCTTGCCGAAGGCGCCGAATAATTACAATCCCGAGCGTCATTACGAAGCTGCCATTGCCCGCCGTAACTGGGTGATTGTACAGATGGAAGAAAACGGCTTCGTTAAAAAAGAAGAAGCTGAAAAAGCCAAAGCCGCAAAGCTCGTGACCATCAAGCGCGACAGCGACCAATACGTGAACTACCCGTATTTCGCCGAAGAAGTGCGCCGTCGCTTGATGGAGCTTTATGATGAAAAAGGCCTCTACGAAGGTGGCATGATTGCCTATTCGACGATGATCCCGTCCTATCAGAAACTCGCCGAGCGTGCTTTGCGCAATGGTTTGATTGAATACGATCAGCGCCATGGGTTGCACAGTGATCCGATTGCCAGTATCAGCAGCCTTGATAATTGGCAAGAAGCCTTAGGAGCCGTGACACCGCCGCCGGGTGCGGGTGATTTTGAACTGGGCGTTGTGTTGGAGAGCGGCGCAAAAGAAGCCACGCTGGGCCTGCGCAATGGCGAGAAAGCAACCCTGCCGCTGGAGCGCATGAAATGGGCGCGTAAATCCGGCAAGAGCACGCCTGAAAAAGTCAGCGATGTTTTATCCAAGGGCGATGTCTGGCTGGTGGAAAACACCGGCGGCAAAGGCGATAAAGCCACATGGTGGCTGCGCCAAATTCCCAAGGTACAAGGCGGGTTGATCGCGATGGATCCGCATACGGGCCGTATTTTTGCGATGGCTGGTGGCTTTAGTTATGAGCTGAGCCAGTTCAACCGTGCGTCTCAGGCTGTGCGTCAGCCGGGTTCGGCCTTCAAGCCTTTCGTCTATCTGGCAGGTTTGGAATCCGGCTTTACACCGGCGACGCTCATTTTGGATGCGCCCTTTGTGATGGAACAAGGGCCCGGTTTGAAAGATTGGCGTCCACAGAATTACACCGAAGATTTTGGTGGTCCCACCACGATGCGTATCGGTCTTGAAAAATCACGTAACCTGATGACGATCCGCTTGGCGAATTATGTGGGCATGGAACGCATTGCCGAAATCTGCCGCCAGTTTGGTGTGACAGATAATTTGCCGCAGATGCTGTCCATGGCGATTGGTGCGGGCGAGACGACGTTGCTGCGCATGGTCTCTGCCTATAGTGTATTTGTAAATGGCGGCAAGAAAATTACACCGACCGTCATTGACCGCGTGCAAGATCGCACCGGTAAAACAGTATTTGTGCATGATAAACGCCCCTGCGATGGCTGTGGCCCGTTCCTGCCGTGGAAAGGCCAAGACACGCCGGAAATTCCCGATGCGCGTGAACAGATTGCCGATGCCAGACATATGTACCAGATCGTCTCCATGCTTGAAGGTGTCGTGCAGCGCGGGACAGCCACAAGCCTGCGCAGCCTGAACCGCCCGATGGCTGGTAAAACAGGCACGACCAACGATGCTAAAGATACATGGTTTATCGGTTTCACGCCTGATCTGGTGGTCGGTGTTTACGTCGGCTTTGATGATCCGCGTTCGCTGGGTAAAAAAGAAACGGGCGGCCGCGTGGCAACGCCTGTGTTCAAAGAATTCATGGAAGATGCCTTGAAAGACACATCGCCCGTGCCATTCCGTGTACCGGAAGGTATTCGTCTGGTGCTGGTGGACCCGATCACGGGGACACGGGCAGGGCCATCGACCGAAAAACCTTTGCTTGAATCCTTCGTCGCAGGCACAGAGCCTGGTGAAGAAGCGATGATGTTTACAGGGCAGGGTGTTTCTACCGTATCCGATGTGACATCGGTCGGGGAGAGTGTGAATACAGGTCTCGGCGGCTTGTATTAAGCAGGGGCTGTTTTTGCGCTCTTAAGAGAGCATATCAATACCCATTTTTTTCAGCACACGGTCAAGCGCGCCCAAGACAGGGCTGCGGCCACGCACAGCTTCGCGCTGCTGTTCGGCTTCTGCTTCCAGCTCGGCCTTGTTTCTTTCCATGTCGCGGCGAATGTCTTCGCGCAGCTTTTCAGCGTCAATGTCTTGCATTTGCTGGGCGTGCAACAATTGCAGAATTTGCTCTTCATCTTCGGTGATGATGCCATCGGCATGGGCCAGAATGTTGCCGAAATAAATCAACATGCTGCGATATTCGGGGTCGTTCACCTTGGGCAGCAGGTCTGCCAGATTTTGCGGCATTTCCAAATCGGCCAGCAGCGTCATTTTCTGTGTCGGCGTCATGCCGTGAATACGTTCGAGGCTTTGAAAGATTTTCTCCAGATACTGGCGTTCTTCAGGCTGCACAATGCCATCGGCATGGGCAATACACACAACGCAGCGCCACATATTGTAAAGGTTATCGCTCAAACCTTTCAACGGGGCCATTTGGGGTTGGGTATTGTCGTCAGTCATAGAATGCTCTCCTTTGTCATCTCTTGCGGGGGTACGCGCAAAGCCCATTATTCAAGAATGTCGATGCCAAGATGCAGCAGCAAGCCGTCAATGATACGCATCAGGCCGGATTGCGGGCGGATTTTACTCATCTCCAGATCATGCATGAACATTTCATTAGTAACGGCTTCGTGTACATCACGCCGAATTTGTTCCATATCGAGGCTGGCTAGCTGGTCGGCGCGCAGCTTCTTCAGCAAGACGTCTTCGTTGGGATGCAGGTCACCATCGGCATGGGCCAGCAGGCCGCCAAAATAAATCAGTTGGCTGCGGAAATACGGGTCGTTGATGTAGGGCAGAAGATCGGCAATACGCTTTTCTTTGTGCAGATCGTCCTCAAGAATATCTTTTTGCTCGTCAGACAGGCCATAGGCGCGGTCCATATTAGCAAAGATACGGCGCAGGTATGTCAGCTCATCCGCATGGACCATGCCATCGGCGTGGGCGATGCAAATTATGCAGCGCCACATGTAGAACATGCTGGTGCTGACAGTCTCTCCGGTGGTGCCTGTTTTTTGACGTATTTCCATCGTTTCAGCCTAAGGTATTCTTAGCCGCTGTCAATATTTCTGCGCATGTGAGTACAGAGTATGGAAATAAATAGATTTATTCTCCCGCCGCTTCCGTCAGTGCGTTCAACACGGCTTCACGGCTCAGCAATTCGGGCAGCACAATACCCTCTGGCGCTGCCGGCCCATAGACGATGTTAAAGGGGATGCCGTATTTGCCAAAACTTTGTAAATAGGCGGCAATATCCTGATCGCGCTGTGTCCAGTCGGCTTGCAGCCGGATGATGTTATCGCCAGACAGGGCTTCAACAATCTCCGTGCTTTCCAACACAAAGCGTTTATTGGCTTTGCAGGTCAGGCACCAGTCGGCGGTGACATCCACCATCACGGTATGGCCTTCAGCAACAGCGGGGGCAATCAGGGCTTTGTCAAACTTCGTCCAGCCCGAATCCAATGCGGGTGTGGTGCTGATGCTGGCAAGCACAGAACCCAGCCACAAGGCCGTGAGCAGTAGGGCAAGGGCTAGAATTTTGCGCAGCGACACCATCCATTTGCCGGGCTTGGGCATGTATTTGAAAACAGAGGGGGAGACCGCCAGCAAGATATAGGGCAACGCAAGGCCGATGCCGAGGAACGTGAAGATGCTGAAAATCTCCAAAGCACCCCGTGCCAGTGCAAAGCCAACGGCTGTGCCCAAAAACGGCGCGGTGCAAGGTGTCGCCAAAAGCGTGGCAAAGGCCCCTGTCAGAAAATGCCCCAGCAGTGTGGGCTCATCTTCAGTTTTGTTGCGGCTGGCATGACGGGCAATAAAGCGCGGCAGCGGCACTTCAAACGCGCCCCACATATTGGCGGCAAAGAGCAACAAGATGACGATCAGGAAAATTAGAAAACCCGGATGCTGGAACTGGATGCCCCAGCCAATCGTCTCGCCCGCGGCCTTCAGGGCAACCAATGCGCCTGCAATCAACCAGAAAGAAAAGATAATACCGGCCGCCGATGCCATGAAGTTTTTGAAAATCACATCGCGGTTATCTTTACCGCCATGGCTGACAACGGAAAGTACTTTCAGCGACAATACGGGTAAGACGCAAGGCATCAGGTTTAAAATCAGGCCGCCCAGCAGGGCAAACAGCAAAATGCTCCATTGGAATTCTGATATTTGCGCTGTCATCGATGGGCCCTTAACCGTCGCAGTTGTCGGGCGTGGTGCATACAGGGCCGTACCGTCAATGGCATGTGTGCCATCGATGAAGGTCACGGCAATTTCACCTTTGGACAGTTTTTCGGTCAAAACTTCCAGCGGTTCTGTCGTATGTGCGGGCGCGCGTAGCGTCAAGCGGTTGGTTTTATCATCGTAGGAAATATCCGGTTTGCCAAAGACAATGCCGGAGGCATGTTCGATAAACAGGTCTGCATCTGCGCCAGGGGGTTTGGCGCCGGTCATTTCTACAACCAGAAAGTTGCGGTTGCTGCTGTCAAAATCCAGCCATGCTTTTTCAAACAAGACGGTACCGGCGGCAGGTTCGGGCAAAGTATCCAGCGCGGCGGCATAAAGCGGCATATCATCGCTGGCGGAGGATGTGCCAGCGGGTAAGTTGAAGGTGACCTCATGCGTTTCGGGCACGCAAATGTCGCTGCAGACCAGCAGGTCCACTTTCAGTTTCAGGTGCTGTGCAGCGCCGATGGTCTGGGGCGTAATCTCGATCGGGAAAACGACGCTGTCTTTGTAGCCGATGTTGTCGATGTCATAGATGGTGAAGCGGTGCGGCGCGGGCCATTTGATATCGGCTGTTTTCAGGTTATCGGATCCAGCCCAGTCAAACGTGGGCGGCAAGCCGGAATCTCCCGGCGTGCGCCAGTAAATTTTCCAGCCTTCTTGCATAACGACCTGTACAGCCACAGCGACCGTCTCTGCATCGCCCGTGGCAGTGGCGGGGCTGAACAGGCGGATGTGGGTATAGGGTGGCTTCTGGCCCTTGTAATCGCCTTCTGCATGGGCAGGGGCAGCGGAGAGCAAGAATAAGGACAAAAGGCCCAGAAAGGCCATAAAGGGGGACAAGCGCACGGTGGATACTCCAGTCGGCTGGTTTTTTTAAGAATATAGAGCAAATAGCCCGTAAAGCCAATTATGGCTCATAACAGGGTATTCGCCGCCAAAGGACAAAATGTTACAAAAGGGAGGTTTTGAGGCCGCAGCGCCCGTGATTAGACGGAGGTTCCCGCCAAAAGACGCTTCAGGCCATCCACATCCGCCGCAAGGCTTGTGTCTTTCACCATCAGTTCTTCAATCTTGCGCACACCGTGGATAATCGTGGTGTGGTCGCGGCCCCCAAATTTCCGGCCAATTTCAGGCAGGGAATGTGCGGTCAGGATTTTGGCCAGATACATAGCGATTTGGC
Organism: Alphaproteobacteria bacterium; assembly: GCA_041743265.1. Taxonomy (GTDB): domain Bacteria; phylum Pseudomonadota; class Alphaproteobacteria; order Micavibrionales; family UBA2020; genus UBA2020. The sequence goes on from JBGTNC010000200.1 coordinate 7,431, forward strand.
GCGGGCGGGCCACAGGGCGGGCACGGCGCGGCGAAAGCAAATCGGCCATGCGCAGGTTGTAGTGTTCAGCCACGCGGCGCTGAATGTCTTCGATGGTGATGCGACGATCTGCCACGCGCAGCAAATCTTGCAGCAGCTCGGACGCGGTATCCAGTGTCACGGCACGGTTGATCAGCTCCGCATGCGCGATCAGGCGGTTCAAGGCCCCTTCCAGCTCGCGCACGTTGGTGGTGATTTTCTCGGCCAGAAATGCCAATACATCGGCAGGCAACTCACGCTTCATCAACGCACATTTGGACTGCAAGATTTGCAGGCGTGTTTCATAGCTGGTGTTTTGAATACCCGCCATCAAACCCATGCCCATGCGCGAGCGCAGGCGGTCGTCCAACCCGTCCAGATCGGCCGGTGCCTTATCCGCAGACAGCACAACGTGTTTGCCTTGCGTGATGAGCGCATTGAAGGTGTGGAAGAATTCTTCCTGTGTTGATTCTTTGCCGCAGATGAATTGAATGTCGTCGATCATCAGAATATCAACAGTGCGGAATTGTTCTTTGAATGTCATCGTGTCGCGCGCACGCAGGGCACGGACGAATTGATACATGAATTTTTCGGCGGACATATAAATGACACGCTTTTCCGGCGCGGTCTCGCGCACGGCATGGGCAATGGCTTGCATCAAATGCGTTTTGCCAAGACCCACACCACCTTGCAAGAACAAGGGGTTGAAATTCACGTTCTCGCCAGCGGCCAGTTTTTTTGCAGCAGCAAAGGCCAATTCGTTGCTGGGGGCAACCACAAAGTTATCAAAGGTAAAGCGTGCATCCAGTGCAGATGAAATATCGGCAACAGCAGGTGTTGCGTTTTCATTGGCAATGGCTACGGGTTCAAACGGCACAGCAGCGGTTGTTTTGCGCTGTGCGGCAGCACTGCGTTCATTCACGCTGCATTCCACACGGGCACAGCCGTTATAGTGCTGTGAAAACAAGGTGCGGATACGGTCAGTATAATGTGTGCGGACCCAATCGCGGATAAAGCGCGAGGGCACGGCAATTTCCAATGTGCCGCCAGCATAGCCGACAACGTCGATGGGTTGAATCCATGTACGGAAAGCGGTGTCGCCATATTCGGCGCGCAAACGGGCTTTAATGTCATCAAAGCGATTCATCAGCGCAGAATCGGTGTCCGTGGATTGGTCTTTTGGGACAACTGCATTCACGCTATCGAGCATCGTTTCGCCTCTGACTTTTTTTAGTATTGAAACCCCAAAGAAGCGGTCAGAAGCTGCGTCACCCAAAGTGCAGAGTGATAAATGATTCTGTTTCTTCTCTGTGTGAAGAGAGCCTGTCATACGAATGAAATTGCTTGAAAATCTCTGTGATCTTCGCAGTTTTATCGTGTGGAGGTGTTGAAGTGAGGTAAGACTACCGACCGAGGAAATGAGTCGCAAGAGGAGATTGTGGATAAGATTAAAAAAGCAACAAACGAACTAAATTATGATTTGAGCGCGCAGTTTTTTTCGCAAAAAAATTTTGAGTCACGCGTATTTTTTATTGCGATTTTTGAAATCATTTTTCGCACTCCGATTCTGATTGAAAAAGAGACAGGTGCTGCTGTTTTTAATTGACAGCGATTCAACAAAAAACGCCGTGAATCATCACGGCGTTTTTTTGGAAGAAGAGAATCGGTAATCGATTACTTGGTCTTCAGTGTCTTGATCTGTTTGGACAGGCGCGAAATTTTACGCGACGCTGTTTTCTCATGCATCACACCTTTGTTGGCGCCACGCTGAATTTTTGGCTGGGCTGCTTTCAGGGCAACATTGGCGGCATCAGCATCACCAGCGGCGATGGCTTCATCTACGCGGCGGATGTAGGTGCGCAGCTCGGATGTGCGGCTTTTGTTTTGCTCGGCGACGCGGCCATTGCGGCGTACACGTTTTTTGGCGGACTTATGAACGGGCATGTTTAGTGTCTCTTCCTATTATATATAAATTCGTTTCATGGCTTTTAGGCCGTGGTTTTTGGCCCAGTATCCGGCGCCAGACGTCTAAAACACGCAGAATCATGCGCGCGCCCGGCAAGCACTGGATGTGACGGTTTTTAAAGCCCTTTTGTCTTAATGTCAATAAAACTCGCGCATTATGGGCCAAAACAACCGCCCCGAAGGGCTTTTCAGCCATCGGGGCGGGGGTGGGGACATTAAAGCCCCTGATTTTGCTTGGTTTTACTTATCTTTGAACTGGGGGGCGCGTTTTTCAGCAAAAGCGGCCATCCCTTCCTTGCGGTCTTCCAGGGCGAAGCTGCTGTGGAACAGGCGGCGTTCGAATCTCATGCCCTCGGTAAGGCCACTTTCCTGTGCAGCATTGACGGCTTCTTTTACCATCATGGCGGCAGGGCGGGAGAAACTGGCGATTTTCTCAGCGGTTTTCATAACCTCAGCCATCAGCTCGGCAGCGGGCACCACACGGGCGACAAGGCCTGCGCTCTCGGCTTCTGCGGCATCCATCATGCGGCCTGTCAGGCACAGCTCCATGGCCTTGGCTTTGCCCACAGCGCGGGTCAAGCGTTGCGTGCCACCAGCACCCGGTAGGGTACCGATGGTGATTTCGGGCTGGCTGAATTTGGCTGTATCCGCCGCCAGAATGAAATCGCACATCATGGCCAGTTCACAGCCGCCACCCAGCGCATAGCCGGACACAGCGGCAATCACAGGTTTGCGGGCGCGGGTAATGGCTTCCCAGTTGCTGGTGATAAAGTCACCTGCATAAACGTCGATGAAGCCCTTGGACATCATTTCTTTAATGTCGGCACCTGCGGCAAAAGCTTTTTCACTGCCGGTGATAACCATGACATTGATATTGTCATCGGCTTCCATGTCGGCGACGGCAACTGTCAATTCATCCATCAGTTTCTGGCACAGCGCGTTCAGTGCTTGCGGGCGGTTGAGCTGGATGATGCCGACTTTGCCTTTTTTCTCGATAATCAGGTTTTCGAAAGTCATATCGGTCTCTCCCGTTGTTTTCATTTTTGCTTGTGCGATCATGTTTTCTTATCCTTCCATGTTCAGGTTACTTGGGCGCGGGGGCGATTTTGAAAGACACAAGGTTGGTCTTGCCATCCGCCTTTTGGAAAATTTCGATCATCAAGACTTCGTTCTTGCGGATATAGCCGCGCAGGCTGTGGTTTTGTGCCTTCCAGCCAAGAGAGGTGAGCGCTTGATTGTAATACGTCAAAATTTGGCGTGTTTGCACCTGCGTGATCATCGTGGTTTCCACAAGGCGGCCTGCGGGGGTATCGAAGACGACGATTTTATTCGTAAGCTCCGTCATGCCTTGCATGATGGGCAGGTCATCGACGGCGGCCGAAAAATTGCCAGCCTGTGCGGGAGATGCCGTGCTGATAACAATGGCGGGTGCCGCAGCCAACATCAGAACAAGGGCAAAGAGGTGGATAAACGATTTTTTGATCATGATGCTATATGCCTACCTTATTTTTGACGGGTGGGGCAATAGAATGTCGATCGCCCGCCCTGCACGATTCTCCTGATTCCGCCGGTCTTTTGCAAGGGGCAGGTGCAGCCTTTGCATTTAGCACCCGCCTTGTCGTAAACCGCCCATTGGTGCTGAAAGTAACCCAGTTCACCATCTGTTTGTACGTAATCGCGGATAGAACTGCCGCCCGCTTCAATCGCACGGGTGAGAACGGCGCGAATGGCTGTCCATAACTTTTTAATTTCAGGCTTGGTCAGGCTACCGGCTTTGCGCGTGGGATCGATGCGTGATTCGAACAGTGCTTCGGCGGCATATATATTGCCAACACCGACAACCACGCGTTGATCCATAATCGCGACTTTGATCGCGGTTGTTTTGCCAGCCAGTTTTTGCGCCAGATATGCCGGTGAAAATGTGTCGGCAAAAGGCTCTGGCCCCAGATGTGCAAAAAAGCGGTGGGCGTCTATGTCATCCGCACGGGCAATATCCAAAAGGCCAAAGCGGCGGGCATCGTTGAACAACACACGGCTACCATCGCTGAAATGAAAAATCACATGGTCATGCTTGCCGGGTTCTTGCGTGTCTTTTGCATCGGCAATCGTCAACCTGCCCGACATGCCCAGATGCGCCAGCAACACATGCCCGTTATCCAGCTGCATCAATACATATTTTGCGCGGCGTGTGATTTTCTTTATTTTGGTGCCGGCCGATGTTTGGGCAATGCCCTTCGGGAAAGCAAAGCGCATGTTGCGGCGGCGCAGTTCCAGCCGTGTCAGTGTTTTACCGGCAATGGATTTTTGCAAACCACGGCAGACGGTTTCAACCTCTGGCAATTCAGGCATTATTTCGGGCCTTGGTTTTGAGGCGGCGCGCCTTGCGGCTTTTTAAGCGTCAGCGGGCGTTTGATCTGGATATCATCGCGTAGCTCCGCCTGTTCCAGCACGGACAGGGCCTTGCGGATTTCAACAACACGCTCTGGCGCGACAGTTTTGATCCAGTCGTGGATCACGTCCAGCGTGGCTTTGATTTCGCTATGTGTCTGCTTGCTGATGATCTCGCTTTTTTCGATGAAGTCACCACGGCGGCCCGGCAGCGGATCACCACTGTGGTCGCGCACATAACGTTCTTTGTACAGCGTGCTTTCAACGTGGCTTGGTGCATCTTGCAGAATATGCAACACGGGCGCGATACCCAAGGCTACACGCATGCGCGGGGCCGATTTTTCAATCGCATCCGTTTTCTTTTTGGAGGCAAAGGTCACGCCATGCGTATCCGGTGTGGCGCTCATGGGCGCGGTGCGGTGACGGCCATAGATCATCCATATTTTTATGGTCTTTTTGGCGGCGGGTGCGGTTTCGTCCAGATCACGGCGAATAAAAAACTCGTGGTTGTTTTTATCGCGCGGTAGTTCTTCCAGAATTTTAAAAACAGGTTCCAGCAGGCGATGATAGCTTTTAAAAGCATCTTGCTTTTCAGCTTCAGCTTTTTGCTGCGCCTCATCGCGGCGGCTGCCGGCGCGGGCTTTGACAGCAGCAATCGCGCGCGCCACATCTTTGGGGTCACGAATATAATTTTCGGCGTTTTTGTTAAAAACGGTTTTGGGCTTTTTATCGGGCGGGGTCACGGGCGGTTATCCGGCGTTTTCTTTTTCAACTGCAGCGGTTTGCTGACGGTGACATCGTGGCGCAGTTTGGTATCGCTGGCACCGATGGCATGTAAAATCTGCGGTGCTTTCGTATCGGCCACAGATTTAATCCAGCTATCCAGCTCGGTCGTGAAACCCTGAACGTTCGCCAGTTGCTTGCGTTCCTGCACATCATGCACTTGACCATAGCCGCCCAGGAAAACAGGATATTCATGCCCATGTTCCGGCGTTTCGAAATATTCGATGTACTGGGTGGCTTCGATCTGGCGGGCTTTATCGTAAGGGCGCACAGCCAAATGCAATACAGGGCGCAGGCTCAGCTCCATCGCAATGTCGTAGCGCGGATTTTCAGGGTCGCTGTCTTTGCGCGCCATGGTGATCAGGTGGCTATTGGGCATGCCTTTGCTGCGCGGCTGATCGGTAATGTCGCGGGTGTAAAACAGCCAGACATCAATGCGCTGGTCCTTGGGCTGGCCATGGATGTCGTTGACCACATCCGTGCGGATAAAAAACTCCATGCCGTTTTCATCGGCGGGCAGTTTTTTCAAAGCATCCAGCAGCGGGGCAACGTCGGCTTCAAAATGTTTATAGATTTGTGCGGGCGGGATACGGGCGGGGGAGGCAGCATCTTGCGTGGCCATTTCTGCCTCAACCTCTTTCACGATTTTATCGGCATCGGCACGCGCCGTGCCAAACCCTTTGAACAGGTCACGGAGGGAGAACGGGTCTTTTTTGCCGAGTATGGGATCGGGTTCTTTGGGCATATCGTATCCAGAATCTCTTGAAGTGGGAATTGAGCCCATATAATACGAAAAATGACCCAAAAGTCAAGATAGGGCAGGGCCAGCGGGTATGGGCTTATACACCTGTTTTTAAACAAGAAAAAGGCCGGATCAGCTGACCCGGCCTTTTCTTTGTCTTAACAGCATCCCGCAAGGGGATGCGGCAGATTATTACATCATGCCGCCCATGCCGCCCAAGCCACCCATATCGGGGCCCTGGCCATGTGCTTCGTCTTTTTTCGGCAGATCAGCAATGGTCGCTTCTGTTGTGATCATCAGACCAGCAACAGATGCCGCACCTTGCAGCGCCGTACGCACAACTTTTACCGGATCAATGATACCGGCGGAAACGAGGTCGCAATATTTGTCTTTTTGCGCATCGTAGCCGAAGTTGGCTTCTTTTTGCTCGGACAGTTTGCCAACAACGATCGAACCTTCAACGCCTGCGTTATAGGCGATTTGGCGGATCGGTGCTTCCAGGGCGCGGCCGATAATCTCGATACCGACTTCCTGGTCGCGGTTAGCGGGTTTCAGGTTTTTCAGAGCGCGTTTTGCGTAGAGCAGAGCTGTGCCGCCGCCCGGTACGATACCTTCTTCAACGGCAGCGCGGGTTGCATGCATTGCATCTTCAACGCGGTCTTTGCGTTCTTTCACTTCAACTTCGGTGGCACCACCGACGCGGATTACAGCAACACCGCCAGCCAGTTTGGCCAGACGCTCTTGCAGTTTTTCTTTGTCGTAGTCGGAAGAAGTTTCTTCGATTTGCGCGCGGATCTGGGATACACGAGCTTCGAGGTTTTTCTTCACGCCAGCGCCGCCGATGAGTGTTGTGTCATCTTTGGTGATGCGAACTTTTTTCGCACGGCCCAGTTGGTTCAGTGTCACGCTTTCCAGTTTGATACCGAGGTCTTCGGAGATCACTTCGCCAGCTGTCAGGATGGCCATATCTTCCATCATTGCTTTGCGACGGTCACCGAAACCAGGTGCTTTTACTGCAGCAACTTTCAAGCCGCCACGGAGTTTGTTGACAACCAGAGTCGCCAGCGCTTCGCCTTCAACATCTTCAGCGATGATCAGCAAAGGTTTGCCGGACTGTACAACAGCTTCCAGGATTGGCAGCATGGATTGCAGGTTAGACAGTTTCTTTTCAAAGAAAAGAATGTAAGGGCTGTCCATTTCGCAAACCATTTTGTCCGCGTTGGTAATGAAGTAAGGGGACAAGTAGCCGCGATCGAATTGCATGCCTTCAACAACATCCAGTTCGGTGTCGAAAGATTTTGCTTCTTCAATCGTGATCACGCCTTCGTTGCCGACTTTTTGCATAGCACTTGCCAGCATTTTGCCAACTTCAACGTCACCGTTCGCGGAGATTGTGCCCACTTGTGCGATTTCGTTGTTGGAAGCGATTTTCTTTGCGCGTTTTTTGATGTCTTCAACAACAGCTTCAACAGCCATGTCGATACCGCGTTTCAGATCCATCGGGTTCATGCCAGCGGCAACAGATTTTACGCCTTCGCGGAAAATCGCCTGCGCCAGAACGGTCGCTGTGGTTGTGCCGTCACCAGCCATGTCGTTAGACTTGGAAGCGACTTCACGCACCATTTGCGCGCCCATGTTTTCAAAGTTGTCTTCCAACTCGATTTCTTTCGCAACAGTCACGCCATCTTTTGTGATGCGTGGTGCGCCGAAAGATTTCTGGATCACAACGTTACGGCCTTTGGGGCCCAGTGTGACTTTTACAGCATTAGCCAGCAGATCAACGCCTTTTAGCATTTTCTGGCGGGCATCAGCGGAGAATTTTACATCTTTAGCAGCCATCGTTTTATATTCCTTCTGCTTGTGTGTGTTTAATTAAGCGGCTTTAGCTTTTTTTTTCGTTTCGATCACGCCCATGATGTCGGACTCTTTCACAACCAACAGCTCTTCGCCGTCGATGGTGACTTCTGTGCCGGACCATTTGCTGAACAGAACCAGGTCGCTGGCTTTAACATCCAGTGGAACCAGTTTGCCGCTTTCATCGCGCGTGCCTGTGCCAACGGCCAGTACTTCGCCTTGCGCGGGTTTTTCTTTAGCTGTATCGGGGATAATAATGCCGCCGGTTGTTTTGGCATCGCCTTCGAGGCGGCGCAGCAGAACGCGGTCGTGCAGGGGACGGAATTTCATGGATAAGTCCTCTTCGTGTTTGAACAAGGTATCTTGCCCGTGTCTGAGGAGCCTAACCATTAGCACTCCCCCCGGACAAGTGCCAAAGATGTAACGCTTACGGGGCTTTTTTTCAATAGAAATCCATAAAAAAGATGAATAAAACCAAGCGTTTTAACGTTTTTTTAGCACTAACGTGCTCTGAGTGCTAACCCACTGATTTCAATGTTTTTTAACACCTGTCTGCTAATATATGGTTAAATAGAAGTGAGGAAAGCATACTTCTATAACCAAGAAAGGCCAAATTTCGTAATAGGAGATTAGGAATATGGCAAATTTGCTACTGCAGTTACGTGACTACCGCCTGACAACGGCGGAGATTTTATATCACATGCCAGATCACCCCAGCCTGCTCCAAACCTATTTATGGCAGGAATATGACCACGCACCGGAATTTCCGGAGCTGTATCGGTTTTTGGGTTTCTGGGTCAAGGAAATCGACGGACGTCTACATTCTGTACGCGTGGCCAGCAAAAAGCTGATCACACCGGAAGACGTAAAGATGTGCCGCCACGAATTCCTGATTAACTAGTCTGCACGACACACGTGCGGCGCAAGGGCTCCCCGTTCGGCGGCGGCCCCAGATCAGCGTCGGCTTTGTTTTTCTTTGATTTTGTAAGGGGCTCCAGTACACTTCCCGCCATGGCCCCTATAGATATGTCCCGTGTATATGAAGATATGACCGCGTTGCCCAAAAACGCGCGCGGCAGTGTATTGACCATTGGTAATTTCGATGGCGTGCATCCGGGGCATCAGGCCTTGATGCTGCGCACACGTGAAAAGGCAGATGCGCTGAAAACGCCCGCCGCCG
>JBGTNC010000201.1:0-5952 GCA_041743265.1 Alphaproteobacteria bacterium
GGAAGCCGCAAACCGTGGCCCCTTCGACAGGACGCCCGCCGTCAAAGCGGCACCGTTGCAAGCAAAGATATAGGCTTCTTAGATTTATTCCTTCCATTTATCCAGCAGGTGTTGGTAGGCATTCCCGGTGTCGGTGTCGAAGAGCTGGTCATCATCATTAAGAAAGTCATTATCGACTGCGGGAAAGCCACGATTGAGATCGCTTCGGATAAATTCGCGGCGTGGGCTACGGAGAAGTTCAAGGTTGCCTTTCCCTCTACCGATGCAGGAGCCGTCATGACGCTGCAGGTTCCGTTCCGGACCCGCCGGGCGGCCAGGGGTTCCTGGGTCATTCAGCCTGAAGGCAAAGCTGGCGGAGTTCTCGACCTCCCGCCGCAGGAATTAATGAATCTCGTCCGGGGCATTATCTGGCGGGACGAATATTTTATGGGTACTCCCGTCGGGGAAATCGCCCAGCGCGAGGGGCTGGATCAGAGCAGCGTCCATCGCCTTATAAAGCGCAGCCTCGAAATCGCCTGAAAAGTCTCAAAATAGAATCCAAATGCCCGCCCTTTCCTTGGCATGGCGAAGGGGCCTAGTGAGACAATCGGCCCAAAACGCCCAAAATTAACTTGTCTCCGGATGCCAAGCAAAACCAACGTGCGCAAAAAGCCCGCCATTAGCGGGGTTTTTCGCATATTTGTCTCGCTATGTCAGGATGGGGTAAGAAGAATGGCTCCCTGGGCAAGATTCGAACTTGCGGCCAAGCGATTAACAGTCGCTTGCTCTACCACTGAGCTACCAGGGAACATCGGATCGTGGTTGAGACTAGATACATAAAATATCCAGCCCGTGATTTCCAGTCTTTTTTACCAATGGGGGGTAAAAAGTCGGGGCCTGTCGTTTGCTAAGGGCGGCTGCTGCAGACGGCTTTCTGCTAATCTATTGAAAAATATCATATTTTCATGCTGCGCCGGACTGTGCTAGAAATGGAGAGGTCTTTCAAGTTATGTGCGGTCAGGAAAAAACCATGTCTAAAAACATCACGATTGCAGCCTTCGGCGCGTTGAATCAGGCAAGTTACGAGGCTTTTAGCGCAGGGCTTGAAAAAGCCAGTGCAGCCGCCGGCGTTTCTTTTACGCTGTTGACGGCAGCGCCCTATCCAAATGCTGCGGCCGTTTCCGCGCCGGGTCGCCCGTTGCGCGGGGAAGCATTGCAAGACGATATTAAAAAACAGCAGCTATACGATGCCGTTGCGGGGGATGCGCGGGAGATAGGTGCAGCACAGGCAGATATATGCTGTATGCCCTGTATGTCCATGATTGGTTTTCATGAAGGAGTTGCGGCAGCACTCGGCTTACCTATTCTGCGGCTGTCGGATGCTTTGACGGCGCATTATAAAGATGTGTCGCAACTGGGTGTGATCCACATGCGCCCCGCCAAGCAAAGGATCGTCGAAATTTTTGGCGCGCGCGCTGTGACGCCGGATGAAAATCAGGCGGCTCTTTTACTGGCGGCCGAAGACGCCGCAAAACAATCCGGCAACGCAGAGAGTGTTGAAGCCGTGATGGCGGATATTACAACAACATGGCGCGACCAAGGTATCGCCCGCGTTCTCTTCGCCCGCGCCGATGCCCCCAAAGCACATATGGGGCCAGCAGGGCGGGTAGCGGGTATTTTGATTGAAAACTATTTTGATGTTTTGGCGGCGGCGGTGATGAATGCAAAATTTGCAGGAAGCCTTGCATGACGGAAAATGTCGATAGCCTTCATATCCGCCCCCTTCTGCCGGAAGACTGGGAAGTATATAAGTTTATCCGTTTAAAGGCGCTGCAAACAGACAGAGCGATGCTGACCTCGACTTACGAACTCGAAGCGACCTATCCTGATGCGCGCTGGCAGGCGAGCGTTGCGGCAGATGACAACCGCCAGATATTTGGTGTGTTTCACCATGGAACAATCATAGGGATGACAGCTGTCCGCATTGAGCCGGATAAGCCCGATACCGCATGGTTCTGGGGATCGTGGCTAGATAAAGATTGGCGGGGAATGGGGCTGACGAAAAAACTTTTTGCCACGCGGTTTGAGTGGTTGGCTGGCCGCCACGCAATTAAACGTGTGGTTATGGCGCATCGTCTGAGCAATCTGTCTTCTAAACATGCAATTGTTGGGCATGGTTTTCATTTCACGCATAGCATAGACCATACATGGCCCGATGGAGAGACGGAGCCTAATTGCTTTTACGAGCTGAAGTTGGATACGTCAGCTTAGGTGTCGAAGGGGAAAGTGGAGGCACGGGCCGGAATCGAACCGGCATTCGAGGATTTGCAGTCCTCTACATCACCATTCTGCCACCGCGCCATTTGAGGACAGGTGCTCCTTTTAACCTAAATCGGGGCGGGCCTCAAGAAATACGTTTTGCAAAAGTCTATTCTCGCGGGCTCGCGTGTCTATTCCCTGTTCAACCTATGCAAAAGAGTATAAATATTTGTGGTGCCTGATCAAAAAAGGCTTTCAAATTTGGTCAGAAGTGCAATAATACAACCTAGGGCTGTTATCGGCCCGCAACCTTTGGGTGTAAAAACCATGCAAAACTTTGACGTTGCAAGAGAAAATATGATTCAAGGGCAGCTGCGCCCTAGCGGAATCAATGCGCCAAGCCTGCTGACAGCGCTGCAAGCTGTCCCGCGGGAGCTGTTTGTGCCGCGCCATTTGCAACGCATTGCCTATGTCGATGAAGATATCGAAGTATCGCCCGGCCGCTACCTGCCGGAGCCGGTTATTTTGGCGCGCCTTATTCAGGCGCTGGATATACAGCAAGGTGAAGTGGCTTTGGATATCGGTTGCGGCACGGGCTACTCAACCGCGCTCTTGGGCCATATGGCGGCAACAGTCGTTGCGCTGGAATCTGACAAAGCGATGGTGCAAGAAGCGGACCGTTTGCTGAGCGAGCTGGATATTTGCAATACGGTCGTGATTGAACAGGCTGCCTTGGCGGAAGGTTTTTCCAAGCAGGCGCCGTACAGCGTTATTCTGATTAATGGGTCGGTGCCGGTGGCACCGACCACGATTATGGCCCAGCTTGCCGATGGGGGAAGGCTGGTAACCGTTATTTCAAAAAGGGGGCATATGGGATCTGCCGTGCTGATAACCCGGACGGGCGACAGCTTTTCGACACGGGCGCTGTTTGATGCAGCGACACCAGCGATGCCCGGGTTCCACGCGCCGGAAACCTTTGTATTTTAATGACGTATAAAAAATATCTAAACTACTCTCTTATTTCGGCTATCGCATTGTTTTGGGGTTTTGGCCCCGCCGCCGCCGGGGATAGGGCAGGGCTTTTGTCCACCCCGGTTGCGCAAAAACCTTTGATCCTTCAAATACAGCCGCAAGTTATTGCGGGTAAAATGGGCCCATCCGTTGTGACGGGGGCTATACAGTTGCCGGTTGCATCCGGCGTTTCTGCTCAAAAACAAGATCAAGATTCCTCGCTAACGTTAGATAACTCAAAGGTTTTTGAATCATCTTTGGTCGCGGCTTATCTGCGTAGCCCAGATATGGAAGCCGCGCGCGCTGAATTGCGCAGCGTGGATGAAAGCTATGCGCAAGCAAAGTCAGGTTATCGCCCAAGGCTGGATGGCATTGCGGATTACACATCGTCTCATGTTGAGGGTGACGTGACAGATGCACATTCTGATAGCAAAACACTGGCGCTGGAATTACGGCAGCCTTTGTATCGCGGTGGCTCTACGCAAGCGAATGTGAAGTCTTCTGAAAGTAGAATCAATGCACAACGCGCGCTTCTTCATGCAAAAGAACAAGAAGTTTTGCTGGATGCCGTGACTGTTTATATGAACGTGGTGCGTGATATATCTTTACTTGAATTAAACAAAAGCAATGTCAACGTATTGGAGCGTCAGCTTGATGCGTCACATCAGCGTTTTAAGCTCGGCGATATTACCCGAACAGACGTCAGCCAAGCCGAAGCGCGTCTTGCCCGTGCTGTTGCCAGCCAAGTAACGGCGGAGGGAAATCTGAGCGCGAGCCAAGCGCAATATGAACGTGCGATTGGCGCCCCTGCGCCCATGCCTTTGGGCCGTCCTGCCTATACGGTGCATGCGCCTGTGACCTTGGAGGATGCTTTAAAAATTTCGGAAAATAATAACCCCGATTTGATCTTTGCGCGGTTTGCGCAATCGGCGGCTAAAAATTCCACGCGGTCGGTGTTGGGTGAGTTATTACCGCAAGTAGACCTGACGGGTAGTGTGGGCAGAACCTATGATCCAGACCTTCGTGCGGATGACGAGCTGGATGCAACGACCATTGGCGTGCGGGCAACCATCCCGCTTTATACAGGCGGTGGTACGGATGCCCGTGTGCGTCAGTCCCGCCAGATTGAATCCCAGCGCCGGATGGAATTGCATCGTGCGGAGCGTCGGGTGCGCCAAGGTGTCGTCGATGCTTGGACGGCGCTGACCGCGACGGAAGCTGAAATAAAATCCCGCCAGACACAGATTGATGCGGCCAAATTGGCGCTGGATGGTGTGCGGATTGAAACTGAATACGGCTCCCGCACAACGCTGGATTTGTTGGATGCGGAGCAGGAGTATCTGGATGCAAGGTCAAGTTATGTCATTGCCGAGCGTAACAAGATTGTGGCGTTGTATCGTGTTCTCTCGTCCGTGGGGGATTTGACAGCGGCGCATCTGGCACTGCCTGTTGAAACCTATGACCCAAGACATAATTTCCAGAAGGTTAAAAATCGCTGGATCGGTACAGGTATTGACGACTGATAACGCCTAGATTGCAGATAACATGCATAATCAGACTGGCTTTTTTGCCCTGAATGTCATAGAACTAGAAGGATATTCAATCCTTTAGGGGAAAACGGTCAATCCGATGGCAGAAGCAAAAACAGAACAGGACCCGTCGATCGAGGAAATTCTGGAATCTATCCGTCAGATTATTTCTGATGATGGAGATGCACCGGAAAAAGCGGCGGAGCTTCAAGCAAAAGCGGCAGAGCCCAAGATCCCGGCCGATACGAAAGTCTTAGCGCCTGGCGCAGAAGCGGAAGATAAAGCCGTTGATGCAAAGCCAACGGCAGCGCCCGCCACAGCAGATAGCAAAATACTGGACCTGACCGAAAAGGTGGATGATACGCGCGTCGATATGTCGTACGACCCGGATCCGCCCCCGATGATCGATTTGCAGGAGGCGCCCGAAATGCCCACCCCCGAAGATGACGATATTTCCTTCTTGTCCGAAAAAACGGCAGATGCCGCAGCTTCTGAAATGTCCAAGCTCTTGTCTTCAAACGTGGCTGTTGAACGTGAAGTGACAAGCCGTGTTGGTCGCGTGACGTTGGAAGATATCGCCCGCGATCTGATGCGCCCCTTGCTTAAAACGTGGATGGATGAAAACCTGCCGCGCGTGATTGAAAAAGCAGTCGCCAAAGAGCTGGACAAACTGTCCCGCCGCGCCCGCGACGACGATTAATCTTTTATTTTTTTACAGATACTTTTTTGCGCGGACGCTTGGGCGTTGCCGCCGATAATATCTTTTTGCAAATAGCTGCGCTGTCACGAAACAGGCTGGCACTTTGCCGTACGGCCTGCGCATAGGTTATTTTTTTCTGTGTCGGAAACAAATGTGCTGCCAGTTGTTGCTTTAAGCCCGCTGTGGCTTTGTCTGCTGAAAACGGTAGTTCGGCTGTCAGGCGCAGAAAAGCCTGTGCGGCGATGGCAATATCGGCTGTTTTTTGCAGGCTGGCGGCATCTTTAGCACTCAGCAGTTTTTCGGCTTTAAGCGCGCAAATCGCATCAGCAAAACAGGCGTGGTGCAGCCCTGTGTGGTCATGGCCGTTGCGTAGAATTAAATAGTGCAGCGCAAACATCACATCCATGACGCCGCCAGCCCGATATTTCATCTGCCACGGGTCTTTTGTGCCGTATTGTTTTTGTACCTTTGCCT
>JBGTNC010000202.1:0-3456 GCA_041743265.1 Alphaproteobacteria bacterium
AAGCCATCAGCACAGGGGCTGGATCTGGCTTGTCAGCCACAGCATCCCCCGCGCCCACAATATTACCGAAGTACGTATCAAACTTGATATGGCCAACTTCTTTACGCAACAGCTCGCCGCGTTTATTGCTGACCACGGCCAGATAAACGTTATTGGCGTAGAGCGTTTTGAAAACGTCTTCGATATGCGTGTGGATATTGATGTTATCCAGCACAAGCGCATTAAACGTTTCGTAGTAAACTTTGTCTGCTTCTTGCCAGCGGTCACCAAACAACCCGCTGAATAAATCTTTGGCAGAACCGCCGGAGCGTCTGCGGCATTCCGCATCGGACCATGCTTCTATCCCCATATGCACAAGCGCGGTGTTCAGGGCTTTAACGGCTGTATCCCAGTTATTAACGACGGTATCGTCCCAGTCAAAAATAACCGCGCGGGGCTTGGGAATTGTGTTTTCTGTCGTCATGCCGGCTTCCAGCTTTCTTGTTTGCGGTTTTCATCGGTGGCGTAATCTATATACAAATCCATCACTTTTTCGGTCAAAGGGCCGATTTTACCCTTACCGATTTTGTGGCCGTCAATGCTGCCGACGGACATCACCAAGGCGGTGGCAGAAGATGTAAAGGCTTCTTTTGCCTTGCGGGCTTCGGCGACGGTAAAGGCACGTTCAACCAGTTTAATCTTTTCACGTTTGCACAGGGCTTGCAGCGCGCTGCGCGTTACACCTTTTAAAATGCGGTTCTGTGTTGTGGGCCTTGTCACCAATTCGCCCTTCGCATTCACAATCCATGCGTTGCTAGCAGAGCCTTCGGTCACAAAACCTTTTTCATCCACCATCCATGCATCATACGCACCAGCATCAAGCGCTTCTTGCTTGGCCAGTACCTGCGCGAGCAAACAGGTCGTTTTAATATCGGGGCGTTTCCAGCGGATATCTGGTAGCGTGATAATATCGCGTAGTTGTTTTTTACGGGCTTCCATATCAAACGACATATTGCGCAAGGTCATGATGATGGTAGGGCTTACCACATCTGGGAATTTGAAATCGCGCGCGGCAACACCGCGTGTAATCTGCATATAAACCGCGCCGTTTTTTACGCGGTTTTGACGCACCAGATGACGCATGGCAATTTTAAGCGCGGCGCGTGACATCGGCATGGGGATTTCCAGCTCGTCCAATGAACGTTCCAACCTGTCCAAATGCCCTTTTTCATCGGCCAAGCGACCGTTGATGAGTGCGACCACTTCATAAATACTGTCAGCAAATTGCAGCCCGCGGTCTTCGATATGCACATGGGCTTGTCCATGCGGCACATAGCGACCGTTGACATAGGCGATACGGGGCATTGAAAATATCCTTGTGTTTAGAAGTATTCCGGACGCACGGCGAACATTTGCTCAACCTTGCGAACCTGATCGTGCGCAGCCAGAATAATAACGCGATCATCTGGCTTAATCACGGTGTCAGGACGCGGCACAATAATCAGCTCATCACGCACGATCAGACCGAAGATCATGTCTTTCGGGCGCTTCAGCTCGCTGATGGGGGTATTGACGATCGAAGATGTTTCAAGTGCTTCCACTTCCAAAATCTCAGCAAAGCCATCGCGCAAGGAATGCGCGGCCTTGATACGCCCGCGGCGTACATGCTGCAAGATAGTCGATACGGTAATGGCACGCGGGTTCACAATCGCATCAATCCCCACGCTTGTGGCAAGAGATGTAAAGGAATGGTTGTTCACCAGTGCAATCGCACGTTCGCAACCATGTTGTTTTGCCAGCATGGAGACCAGAATGTTGCTCTCGTCATGGTTCATGACGGCGATCACAGCCTCTGTCGTGCCAATGCTTGCTTCTTCCAGAATTTCACGGTTCAGACCATCGCCGTGCACGACGGTCACGCCCGTTAGCTTTTCCGACACGCGCTGGGCTGTATCAAAATCAGCCTCGATCAAGCGAACAGAAATATCTTTCATGGTGCGCTGAATGTCTTCCACCAGCTTGGTACCGATTTTACCGGCACCCACCACAAGAACGCGGCGTGTTTGCGGCTCGTTATAGCCGAAGGCCGCCATGCTGCGGTACAAGTGATCGGTAGAAGAAGCAAAATAAACCTCATCCCCGCGCTGAATTTCGTCTTCACCGGTGGGAATAATTTTTGTATCACCGCGCACAATCGCCAGAATGACAACAGCCAGATCAGGGAAAAGCGTGGTCAGATGTTTGAGCGGTGTGTTGATCAGCGGGCAGTCTTCTTTGCAAATCACGCTCACCAGCTGCACAAGCCCTTCGGCCAGCGGGATAATGTTATAAGCACCCGGCACGCGAATACGGTTGGCAATCGCACGGGCGACTTCCACCTCTGGCGAAATAATCACATCAATGGGTAAATGGTCACGGCTGAACAGATTGGCCCAGACAGGGTTCATGTAGGCTTGGTCACGCACCCGCGCGATTTTCATCGGGACATTAAAAAGAGAATGCGCGACCTGACAGGCCACCATATTCACTTCATCCGAATGAGTAGCAGCAATAATCATTTCGGCATCCGCCGTGCCTGCACGCTCCAGCGTATCGGGCTGTGATGCATGACCGACAATGCCGGTGACATCCAGCGTTTCGTTCACTTCGGCAATACGCTCCGCGTTCTGGTCAACAATGGTGACATTGTTTCCATCATCAGAAAGATATTCCGCGATAGCAGAGCCAACTTGACCCGCACCGCAAATCACGACTTTCATGTCTTAACCCTCTGCCCGTTCCTGCTGTGGGACATCGTCTTCAGGACGGCCTTCTTTATCGTTTGTCTGAATGCCCAAAGATTTGAGCTTACGGTGCAGAGCAGAACGCTCCATCCCGATAAAACCGGCGGTTTTGGAAATATTACCGCCAAAACGGTTTACTTGCGAGAGCAGATATTCACGCTCGAAAATTTCCCGCGCTTCACGCAAGGGTTTGGACATTAATTCCACGCCTTCGCGGCCGCGGATCATTTCAACCGCCTGTTGTTTCAGCTCTGGCGGCAGCATATTTGCGGTAATCGCACGATCTGCCTGCCCCGGCGCCATAATCAACAGCCATTCAATAGAGTTGCGCAACTGGCGCACGTTGCCGGGCCAGTCATAGGACTGCATCAGGGCCATCGCATCATCCGCAAAAAAGCGCGGCTGTACATTGGCGGTGCGGGCGGCAAGGTCCATGAAAAAACGCGCCAGCACCGGAATATCTTCCAGACGGTCACGCAAGGAGGGCATTTCAATCGGCACCACGTTCAAACGATAATACAAATCTTGGCGGAATTTTCCCTGCGCCATCAATTCTTGCAGGTTCTGGTTGGTGGAGGCAATGATGCGTACATCTACATCAATCTTGTTTGTACCGCCAATACGGGTGAAATGCTGGTCTTGCAGAGCACGTACAATCTTGGCCTGCGTTTCCAGCGGCATGTCGGCCACTTCA
>JBGTNC010000203.1:0-3423 GCA_041743265.1 Alphaproteobacteria bacterium
ACCTTGCGGATCAGCTGGAACAGGTGGTGATGGTTCATCCAGTAAATAGCCACCATCAAATAACTGAGCGCATAACTGAGAAACACAGGCCAAGCAGACAGCAAGCCCGCAGGCGTTGTGTCATGCGGCACTTTCAGTTCCAGCACCATAATGGTGATAATGATGGCAATCACACCATCCGAGAAGGCTTCCAGACGATTGGCCGTAATTTCATTAGACACCGGCGCAACGTTCTGTTTCCTGCTCGCCATTAACTCGCGTTCCCGCTGCTGGCGGCAATCTCGTCGGTCGTTTCTTTGCGGGGCATGGCGATGATGTTGAAGCCACAATCAACGTAGTGGTTCTCACCCGTGACAGCAGAAGACAGGTCGGAGAGGAAATAAAGCCCTGTGTTACCCAGCTCTTCCAGCGTGACAGGCCGTTGCAGCGGAGATGCTTGCGTGGTGAATTTGAACGTATGGCGCGCATTGCCAATCACAGCCCCTGCCAATGTACGCATCGGCCCTGCGGAGATAGAATTCACGCGGATGTTTTGTGGGCCCAGATCAGCCGCCATATAGCGCACAGAGGCTTCCAGCGCTGCCTTGGCAACGCCCATGACGTTGTAATTCGGCATCACGCGTTCTGACCCCAGATAGGTCAGGGTCACCATGCTGCCACCATCCGGCATCATGTCTTTCGCGCGGCGCGCAACGGACGTGAAGGAATAGCAAGAAACATGCATGGTGGTCAGGAAGTTTTGCAACGTCGTATCGACGTAATGGCCCTTCAACTCGTTCTTGTCAGAGAAGGCGATGGCATGAACCACAAAATCAATCTTGCCCCATTCTTTTTTAAGATAGGCAAAAAGGTTATCCAGACTTTCCTCGCTCGAGGCATCGCACTGGATCACATGTTTGGCACCAATACTGTCTGCCAGCGGGCGTACACGTTTGCCAAATGGCTCGTCCTGGTACGTAAACGCCATTTCGGCGCCATGTGCGTGCAGGGTCTTTGCAATACCCCAGGCGATGGAATGGTCGTTAGCGACCCCCATGACCAATCCGCGTTTACCTTGCATCAATTGTGCAGTCATATTTTATGAATCCAGTTTGGAGAATGCCAAGGTACAGTTTGTACCGCCGAAGCCGAAGCTGTTGGAAAGGGCATGGTTAATATTAACGTTATCTTTGCGTTCCAGCACGATCGGCAAGCCTTCGGCTGCCGGATCCAGCGTCTCCACATTCGCCGAAGCACAGATGAAGTTGTGCTTCATCATCAAAAGCGTATAGATCGCTTCTTGCACGCCTGTGGCCCCCAGTGAATGGCCCGTCAGGGATTTGGTGGAGCTGAACGCCGGCACAGTACCGCCGAACACTTCTTTGATCGCTTTCAATTCAGCACCATCACCCACGGGCGTAGAGGTACCGTGTGTGTTGATATAATCAACAGGGCCGCTCAAGGTTGAAATCGCTTGCTGCATACAACGCGCAGCCCCTTCACCGGAAGGCGCTACCATGTCGTATCCGTCAGATGTTGCGCCGTAACCTGTCAACTCTGCATAGATTTTTGCGCCGCGTGCTTTGGCATGTTCGTATTCTTCCAAAACCAGCACACCACCGCCGCCTGCAATCACGAAACCATCACGGCTTGCGTCATAGGCACGGGATGCTTTTGTCGGGTTATCGTTATACTTGGAAGACAACGCGCCCATCGCATCAAACAATACAGTCAGGGACCAATCCAGCTCTTCCCCGCCGCCTGCGAAAACAACGTCTTGTTTGCCCCATTGGATCAACTCCGCCGCATTACCAATGCAATGCGCAGATGTGGCACAAGCCGAGGTAATCGAATAATTCACGCCGCGAATTTTAAAGGGCGTTGCCAAGCAGGCCGAGTTGGTGGACGACATGCAGCGCGTGACCATATAAGGCCCAATGCGTTTGGGGCCTTTTTCACGACTGACGTCAAAAGATTCAAGCAGGTTTTTGGTAGACGGGCCACCGGAGCCCATGATGAGGCCTGTACGCTCATTCGATACAACGCTTTCATCCAGACCGGAATCTGCAATCGCCTGTTGCATGGCGACGTAGTTATAAGCGGCCCCCTCGCCCATGAAGCGCAACAGTTTACGGTCAACGGCTTCTTCCAGATTGATGTTCGGCTGGCCATGTACATGGCTGCGGAACCCCATCTCGGCGTATTTAGGTGCGAAGACAATACCGGAGGTACCGTTTTTCAATGACTCTGTCACCGTTGCCTGATCGTTACCGATGCAAGAAACAATACCAAGTCCTGTCACGACGACTCTTCTTAAACTCATGATACCCCTCTCCTTTGATCCCCCCTGACAGAGCGCCAGAGTGTCGAAAGATTTGTGCCGGATACACCCGCCGTACAAGACGGGGCTGGCATATTAAAAATGATTACAGGCTGCGCGGATTTTCGAACAAGCCAACTTTCAGATCTTTGGCTTCATAAATCACCTTGCCATCCACTTCGACCGTGCCATCAGCAATGCCCAACACCAGCTTGCGGTTGATCACACGCTTGATATCAAGACGGTAAGTGACTTTCTTCGCCTCAGGCAAAACCTGACCGGTAAATTTCACTTCACCAACGCCCAAAGCACGGCCAGAGCCCAATGCGCCCGTCCAGCCTAGATAGAAGCCCAGCAACTGCCATACAGCATCCAACCCCAGACAGCCCGGCATAACCGGATCGCCTTCAAAATGGCACGCAAAGAACCACAGGTCCGGATTCACATCCAACTCCGCCACCAAGGTGCCTTTGTCGTAGAGACCGCCTGCTTCCGTCACAGACGTAATACGGTCAAACATCAGCATCGGCGGCAGGGGCAATTTGGCATTGCCGGGACCGAACAATGTGCCTTTCGCGCAAGCGATAAGATCGTCGTAGGTGTAGCTGGGTTTTTGTTGATGTGTCATCGTTTGTTCAGAAGCTTTCCGTTGTGTATTCTGCGTCAAAACATTTCCTCCGGTTCTTCAGGTTCCTTTGGCTCTACGTTTTAAGCCTTCGTTCATCAGGCACTGCCTACCTCAGGGTTCATCCCTATGGCGCACGCCCAGAATCATGCCGGTTTTTGCCAGTGATTTTGCAATACTTGGGTGTATCTGTCCAACATCTTCGACAGTGATTACGGCAACCATGCGTCCTGTCGCTTTTGCCACAGCAACCGCGCGGCCCAGCGGGTTTTCAAGACCGATCAGGCCAAAAAACTCTTCCATCTCTGGACGTAGCTTGGCTAAATATTCTGGAATATCTAGATTTTCTGCATCGTTTGCAGGCGCAAGCGTCTGCCAATTTTTAGGGCCCGGCGTTTCATAGCGCACCGTTTCGCGCACCATGACATTGGTCAATTCTTTCTCTGCATCGGCAGGTAATGCCATTTGCTGTTCAGCCGCTGTAAAGTAATAACCCGTC
>JBGTNC010000204.1:0-4360 GCA_041743265.1 Alphaproteobacteria bacterium
CGTTGTGATTTGCGACCCCAGCTATGAAATCAAAAACGAATACACAGATATTCCCAAACGCATTTTTCAGGCTTGGAAAAAATGGCCGCAGGGCTGCTATTTCATCTGGTATCCGTGCATGGCGGCGGGCGGGCATATCACACTGCTGTCAGAACTTGCCAAATACGGCGTGCGTCAGGCGATGGTGAGCGAGATTACATTAGAAGCCCCGCCGGAAACGCATTTCCGCATGTATGGCAGCGGCATCATCATCATCAATCCGCCGTGGCCCGAAGCGGTCATGAACGATATTACACAGGCCGTGGCCACACGCCTGCCCGCCAAAGCGACCGGCAAAGTATTCTGGCTGGATAACTGCCACATTGATCCGGATAACGGCCGCTTACAGTTTTAAAAGCTGATCCACCCATGCGGGTACTTGTTCGGTTGCAGGGCCATAGCGTGCATCATCAAACGCGGAATGTACGGCGGATTGTTCCAGATTGATTTCAATCGTCTGCGCGCCTGCACGCCCAGCCAGTTCAACAAACCCCGCCGCCGGATAAACATGGCCGGATGTACCGATCGCTGCAAAAACATCGCATTGCATGAGCGCCTGATAAATATCATCCATATACAACGGCATTTCGCCAAACCACACCACATGCGGGCGTAGATGCCCGGCTGTATTACAAGCGGGACAATTTGTTGCATCATCAAAGCCGTCATCAAAATCCGGCACGGCGTGGCAGGCATCACACCGCGTTTTGCGCAATTCCCCATGCATGGGTAGAATGCGTTTGCTGCCGGCACGTTTGTGCAGATCATCAATATTTTGTGTGACGAGTAAAAAATGATCCGCCAGATGTTCTTCCAGACGCGCCAGCGCATGGTGCGCGGCATTGGGCTGAATGTCCGGTTGCAACAATTGCGCGCGTCGCTCGTTGTAAAAACGGTATACCGTCTGCGGGTCACGCTGGAACCCTTGCGGGGACGCAACATCTTCTATCCGGGGGCCTTCCCACAGGCCGTCGGCACCGCGAAATGTGCGAATGCCGGATTCTGCGGAAATGCCCGCCCCTGTCAGTATCACGACACGCATCTTGTCAGCCTCCGATCCTTACGGCAGAATACAGCATCTGCACGTTTCAAAGGATTTTATCACATGTACTGGCCCGTCGCCAAAGTTCTGATTTCCGCCTGTCTGATCGCCTTCGCTTCATGGCTGTCGAATAAAAAGCCGGAGCTGGCAGGTTTTATCATCGCACTGCCGCTGACATCTTTGCTGGCCCTTGGCTTTTCCTATGCGGAATTCAAAGATACCGAAACCAGCGTGCGTTTTGCCAAAAGCATTGTGACCGCTGTGCCGTTATCGCTTTTGTTTTTTGTGCCGTTTTTATTGGCGCAGAAACTGCAGTTGGGTTTCTGGCAGCTTTACGCCATCGGCCTTGCCTTACTGGTCGTTGGGTATTTCACACATACGCTGATTATGAAGCAAATGGCATGACGGATTTTTATCCCGATAAAATGTCCTACATCCGCGCCCTTTTCGCACCGGAAAATGACACACAAGCAAAAGCCCGCGCCAGCCTGACAGGCGAGAACGACAAAATCAGCATCTATGCCGATGAAGGGAAACTGTTACAGCTGCTCATCCGCCTATCCAATATCAAAACCGTGGTGGAAATCGGCACGCTGGGCGGTTATGCCGCCCTGTGGATGGCAGAGGCTTTGCCCGCAGACGGACATTTATACACCATTGAAAAAGATGCCGTACGCGCAACACTGGCCCGCGCGAATTTTAAAGATCAGAAAAACGTCACCCTGCTGGAAGGGGATGCAAGCGCGGCTCTAGAAACCCTCAGGCCCAAAGGCCCGTTTGACATGGTATTTATTGATGCCGATAAACTGAATTACCTGCACTACCTTGATTGGGCCGAGCAAAACATTCGCAAGGGCGGGTTGGTGATTGGAGATAATACGTTGTTGTTCGATGCCGTCTGGCAAAAAGACCTGCCGCCGCGTGTACGCCAAACCGCATTGGATGCTATGCGCCAGTTCAACCTGCGCTTGGCAAATCCTGAAAAATACTGTGGTTTAATGCTGCCCACCCAAGAAGGCATGACGATTGCGCAAAAACTTTTCTGACGTGATCAGAGATCCATGCGGCGCAGCTGGCCTGTTTGCAGCAAGACACCAAAATCACGTGATTCATCAAAAGCCTGCTGTTTAATCTTGGCGGCTTTTTCCTGAAAGGTTTTGCTCAACCCGTGTTTTTTGTTGTAGTTGATGTCGGATTCAACCATGGCGCGGTTGATATAAATGTTATCCGAAAAACGATCTTCGTAGGCCGCTGCTTCTGTCTGCTTCGGGCCGCCTGATCTTAAAAAATCAATCGTTTCACCAATACCACGACGCACATACAAAAACATGTTGTAAGGAACAGCGACAAAAGCGGTAAACATTTTTTCGCCGAAATTTGTTTGCTGCCAGATCAAATCATCTTCGCGGCGGCGCATTTCATTCCAGTCCACGAGCTTTTCGTGTGGTGTTTCTGCTTTTTTGTGCGGGCATGTATCGCCTTGCGGTTTTTGCATGACCTTCTCCTTCGCCATTGCGTCTAAACTGAGTCTAAAAACTATGGCAAAGGTAATAGAATGAGGCAAAACCGCAAGAATAAACGCCCGTACAGGCCAAAATAGGGTCTCATTTAAAAGATAATTACAAACACACGGTACATCAGTACCCGCTGATTAAGCCATCATATCCGGTACAGCGCTGGACACGGTGCGACGCAAGACGGTGGCCAAGGCAGCGGCCTCGCCCTTCACATTGGCCCAGATTTTCACAGGGCTCATGCCATCGCGGTCGTATTCCGCCTGAAGGACTGTTTCAGTCGTATCACCGCGTTTGTCTTTGACATCCACCAGTTTCAATTTGAAACGGCTTTTATTAATGACGGCGGCAACCAGAGCATCTTTCAGCATCTCTGCAATTTCACTGCTATGTGCGGCAGATTCACCAGGCAGCAACACAGGCTCCCCTGCCGTCTGACCGGGTGGAATAATCATGATCACGCCTTCTTGGGGTGATTTACATTGCGGCATGCCAGATACTTCAAGCGGTGCTGCCTTCGCGGCGGGTGCAGCCGCAGCGGCAGGCGCTGCCTTTTCTTTCAACTGCTCAATATCTTTTACAATATGGCCAAGCGCCTTGCTAAACAGAACCTGCTCGCCCTTCAGCATGGCTTGAAACCCGCGCAGGCCCATAACGGCATCTGCATCGTTTTCGGATTCCATCATTTTCAGCACTTTATCAAATGTATCTTTGTCCATATCGATCTCTCCTCATTTATCTAATGTGTTTATCTAGAATGATTTTGCAAAAAAATCCGGCTTTTGCGGGCGGTATTTCACATCATAGGCTTCTTCAAAAGCCTTGATGGCTTTGTCCAGCACAACCATACGTGCTGTGCCCGCGCGCAGCTTGGTCGCATCGGCAGAGGCACGGGGTATTTCCTTATCCCGCACCTTGGCCTGCAGTGCGGCCACTGTGCGCTGTAAATCAATCGCCTCCACAAAGGCTGCCGCCGTGACAAGTGACTGCACAATCCTGTGGATGACATCACCGCCGGCGGCCGTAAAGTTAAACGTTGAATCGCGCCCGTTTAGCCTGTGGATGATACCGCAGCGCATGGACTCGTCATTGTCCACAAAAATGGCCGCCACGTTGGATGAATGGTTGATACGCATAGCACGGCCAATGCGGCGCAGGGCATCTTCGGTGACGCCCATCGCGGCATCATAGTTATCAATGCTCAACAACGCGCATTGTTCCACAACATCAACGAAGGGGGATTTCACTGTTTTGAAAATCGACTGACCGTTGATATAAACCGCAGCCCAAAGATCGGGCACAAAAGCCTCGTCATACCCTGACAATACCGACGCCCATTGCGCCTGCCAGTCATAGGGTTCCGCACGTTTCGAGAAAAGCCCGTTGCGGTAGTAGCTGAACATGACCTTGCTGGCCAAACGCAGTGCCGTTGGCATTGTCTGCGTCCGGATCACCATTTTCTCCGTACCTTCGGGTGTTTGCAGCTGCAAGTAAATGCGGTTGCTGCGCACGGTCGATACGGGCGATGCGTCTGCATCCTGCGCTGCGGCATCGTCGATGAAAACGATTTTCTCACGGACAAGCGATGTGCTGAATTCTGGCATTGTCTTCCTTTATACGGACTGCAAAAGGATGCCATGGCAGCCTATAAATTGCAAATCCGCTGCAGGATTATGCCATTTTGCGAACAGGCGCTGTAAAGCGTGTGACAACAGCGTCGTAACGGTTCGCGTCACGGATTTCTTTCAGTCTGTCATAAACCGCT
>JBGTNC010000205.1:0-8107 GCA_041743265.1 Alphaproteobacteria bacterium
GGTCAGTTAAAAGTAATTGATGTCATCATTGAAAACGTCAGCATGGGTGTAACGCAACGCTCTGACTTTGATGCGGTGATCCAGCGCGGTGGCGGCAAAGTCAGCGCCTTGATCGACTCTCTCAAGAAACATCAGGTGAATTAATTTCACCAACAACAATACAAAAAAGCCCGGCAACAAGCCGGGCTTTTTTGTATCTACGGCACGCCTTACGATGCGCGACGCAGCGGTTTGTATTTGATGCGGTGCGGCTGATCGGCATCTTCGCCCAGACGTTTTTTGCGGTCCCGCTCGTATTCTTCATAGTTCCCTTCAAAGAATACAACCTGACTATCGCCCTCGAACGCCAGAATATGCGTGGCCAGACGATCCAGGAACCAACGGTCGTGCGAGATCACGACAGCGCAGCCCGCGTAGTTTTCCAAGGCATCTTCCAACGCGCCCAGTGTTTCTGTATCCAGATCGTTCGTCGGTTCATCGAGCAGTAAAAGGTTCGCTGGTGTTTTCATCATCTTGGCCAGATGCACACGGTTACGCTCACCACCCGAGAGTACGCCCACTTTTTTCTGCTGGTCAGGGCCACGGAAGCCGAAAGAGCCGACATAAGCACGGCTTGGCATTTCACGTTTGCCCAGTTGCAGAATGTCATTCTTCTCGGAAATTTCTTCCCAGACAGTCAGATTACCCTGCAACGCGTCACGGCTTTGGTTGACGTAGCCCATCTCAACGCTGTCACCCACGGTTACGGTGCCCTCATTCGGCCCTTCTTCACCCGTCATCATGCGGAACAGCGTAGTTTTACCCGCACCGTTCGGCCCGATCACACCGACGATACCGCCCGGTGGCAGTTTGAACGTCAGGTTTTCAATCAACAGACGATCATCATAACCTTTTGATACGTTTTCAAATTCAACAACGTTCTGGCCCAGACGCGGTGGGACCGGAATAACAATCTGCGTTGTGCGCGTTTTTTCAAACTTCTGACTTTCGGCCAACAAATCTTCATAGGCCGTAATACGGGATTTGGATTTTGCCTGACGGGCTTTAGGCGATTGACGCACCCATTCCAACTCGCGTGCCAGCGATTTCTGGCGGGCTTCTTGTTCGCGGCCTTCTTGCGCCAGACGTTTGGATTTGTTGTCGAGGTATTCGGAGTAGTTACCTTCGTACGGAATGCCGCTACCGCGATCCAGCTCCAAAATCCAGCCGGTGACGTTATCAAGGAAGTAGCGATCGTGCGTGACCATCACAACTGTGCCCTTGTATTCAGACAAGTGGCGCTGCAACCAGGCCACAGATTCTGCATCCAAGTGGTTCGTCGGTTCATCAAGCAAAAGCAGATCAGGCTTCTCCAACAACAAGCGGCACAAAGCCACACGGCGTTTTTCACCACCGGACAAATTGGTTACAGGCGAATCCGCAGGCGGGCAGCGCAGGGCATCCAGCGCGATTTCCAGCGTGCGCTCCATGTTCCAGCCATCTGCATTCTCGATGATTTCTTGCAGCTCGCCCTGACGCGCCATAAGCGCATCAAAATCGGCATCCGGCTCGGTAAACTTGGCGCTGATGGCATCGTATTCATCGCGCGCGGCCTTCAGGTCGCCCAAGGCTTCCATCACGTTTTCCATGACGGTTTTTGTAGGATCTAGATGAGGTTCCTGCGGCAGATAACCGATTTTGGCGCCCTCGGCCGCCCATGCTTCGCCCTGATATTCTTTTTCAATCCCTGCCATGATTTTCAGCAGGGTGGATTTACCCGAGCCGTTCGGGCCCAGCACACCGATTTTTACCCCCGGCAGGAAGCTCAGATACACATTTTCCAAAACTTTTTTGCCGCCGGCAAAAGTCTTGGAAAGTGCCTTCATCACATAAACGTACTGGTAAGCAGCCATCTCATTGATTCCTTTAAATTTTCTTCAAAAACTGGGGCATCGCCCACCCTGTTTGCGGCCCGACTATAGCACAAGCTTTTTGCCGTATAAACACCCCTCGACTTGACGGCGCAACGCTGGCCATGCCTTTATGTGCAGCCCTTCCGCTTCTTATATAAAAGGCCCCTTCATGAAAATCATCTGCTTCAGCGACATTTACCTCGAAATTGGCAAAGACCTGACAGTGCCTGCCAATACAGATGCAGATCTGATGATTTTGGCAGGGGATATTTTGAATATGTGCGACCCGCAACCGCTGACCCGATTTTTAAACGGATTCAGCAAACCCGTTTTTTTCGTAGCGGGGAACCATGAATATTACGAAGGCCGCGCCATGACGACAGAGCGCAATGCCTTCATCCAGTGGTTGGCGGAAAATCATCCGAACGTGCAGTTTTTAGATGATGATGCCGTGACGCTCAACGGTATTCATTTTTTTGGCGGTACGATGTGGACGGATTATGCGGGCGCCGATACAGATGCCATGGCGATTGCCGGACAGCGCATGCATGATTACCAACGCATCACCGCCGACAACGGAAAAATTTTGGTGCCAGCAGATACTTTGCCACTGCATGATGTTTTCTTGAAAAAATTTACAGCTTGGCTGGAGACCCCTTTGGAGGGGCCACGGCTCGTCATCACGCATCACGCGCCATGCTTGCATCCGCAAACAGTGCATATCGACAGCCCTTTGATACCAGCGTTTAATTCGCTGAACATGCTGCCCTTGATTGATAAATATCAACCGGATTACTGGTTTTACGGCCATACGCATGAATGTGACCGCCAGAAAATTGGGCGCACACAAATGATATCAAACCAATTGGGATACGAGAAAAACGGTATGTTTGAATGTGCCGACGGCTTTGACCCCACAGGCGCTATGCTGACAATTTAATGCGCTTAACGGAAAACAGTCGCGAACAAAACAAGGCAGGTTACAGCGCCGACAATACCGACGATTTTTTCCCATGCGATGACTGCATTCACAAGCCCGCGCACTTCGCCCAAAATAGCGGAATTGATTTTGTCTTTGTGGCTGGCAACAATCCGCTCGAAGCAATACGGCAGCGCCATCATGGCGAGCAGGATGTTGGCCCACATACGCACAAACATATCCATCGGCATAACGTTACGCATGATCGGCGTCAAGCAGGCCGCAATGAGGCCATAAATCACACCAGCCATAGCAAGGTAGCGCATGTTTTCTGAAATCAGGGCCAAAGCCTTTTGCATGTATTCCGGCTGTTTGGGAACGGATTTGCTGACATAAAGCAATGTGAAAGTACCCAGCAGCAAAAGTGTGATCAGTCCCATCGTCATACCCTTTGAAAAATATATCTTGTTTTCAGCCTATTAAGCATAGCTCTATTGCCAAAAAACGCAAGACAGTCAAACAAAGGCCCCTAAATACAGGCCGCTTATTCTGGCAGCATCATGATCTGCTGTAGCAGGCCATGCGCTTGCTGTTTCTCGCGGGCATCCGGCGTTTTTTCAATATAGGCTTCAAAAGCCGTAATCGCCTGCCGCCGCTGGCCTAATTTGGCATAAAGTACGCCTTTATCGAACAGGGTCCGATATTCATCGGGCGCCAGCGCTTCCATGGCTTCAACAACAATCACAGCCTGTGCGTATTCTTCAAGATCGATCAGCCGTTTTTTGAGGTTATTTTGCAAGCGGATCAGCATATCCCGCTTGGCGACCGCCGTATAAAACTCATGCGACAGTTCCGCATTTTGTCCGGCAATAGATTTAAGCAATTGACGCAAATCAGGCGCCTGCATCTCCTTGCCTTGCAAGAAGGGATCTAAAATCACCCGCTCGCCTTCATCTTCCATACGCACTAGAAAATGGCCGGGGAAATTCAATCCGTCCATTTGCCAACCCGCACGCTCCGCCACAATCAGGTACAAAATACCCAAAGCAACAGGCAAGCCGCGCCTACGCTCTATCACGCGAATGAGGCTGGCATTTTGAATATCGTCGTAGGTTTCGGTATCGCCCTTATACTCGTGCAGCTCATGCACAACCTTGCGCAGAGCGGCGACTTTTGTCGCTAGTGTATCGGGTTCTTTCTGACGTAGCCGCGCGAGGAAATCTTCTTTGACTTGCTCGCCCATTTTGCGCAGGTGCTGGCGAAAACGATCCGGCTTCAGGCCTGGCAAAAACAGCAAGGCCAGTGCGAGTGCACTTTCCGCCAGATCCAGCTCTGCTTCCGTCAGCGTGCCGACATAGCGGATGTACTGAAAAGCTTCATCCGGCGTTTCAAACTGATGCAGATCGTCTATCTGGTCGTCGGTGATCAATAGCTACCTGTCATGTCATCAATGGGAGCGCTTTCAACGAAATCGTTGGTCGGCGCAATAGGTGTTGGCGCATAGCCGTCATCTTGCAAGGGCTGGCCCGCAGAAGATGCTGCCGCGGCACCTGCTGCTGGCTCACCGCGCAAACGCACATAGCTAACAACGTTTTTCACATACTTGGTCGTACGGGCGTGATTGATGGCGCGGTCCAGCTCATGCTGGTCTTGGCCGATACCCATCAGATAAACCGTGCCGCCGACTGTTTCGACGGTGTAGTTGATGGACTGCACTTGTTTATCAAACATCAGCAATGTTTTCACGTTACCTGTAATCCATGTGTCTTGCACGTAGGAGCCAACGGTGGCACCTTTTTCATCTACGCGCACTTCGTTGATGACTTGCTTGACGCCTTCTACTTGCCACGCCAGACGAATAGCTTCAACACGATCATCCGGTGTGGGTACGGTACCTGTAATCAGCACACGACCTTCACGTACGGTCAGGCCAAGACGGCGGTACATTTCAACATCGTGCTGAAACCATGCGTTCATGATTTGAACATTGATAGACGTATCTGTCGCAGCACCTGAAATGCCGCCCTCTTGCGCAGCCGCCACACCCAGCGTGGCACCCGCACCAACAGCCACCCCCACAGGGGTGCAAGCAGACATAGACAAACTGGCGATGGCAGCGAAGCCCGCAACAGTCAGATGATAAGCAAAACGGCGTGTCATGATATTTATTCTCCCCTGAGAAAGCCCTTGCGGGCAAAACTTGAAATCCGGATACCGGAAATTAAAAAGCATTTTCTATGTGTCGCGGCCACTGATACGGCGCCAACATCACAGCATCAAAACGCAAATCACAGCCAGTGTAGCGCGGATATTTTTGCAGGTAAAGTTCTGCTGCACGCCGCACCCGCGTTTGGTTTTGTGTATGAATGGCCTCTGCGGCGGCTTGCAAACTGGTGCGCTGCTTAACTTCAACAAAAACCAGCACGCCCGCGCGCTTGGCGACAATATCTATTTCACCAAGATGCGTTTTATAGCGCATCGCCAAAATACGGTATCCTTTAACGCGCAAATACCAGCTGGCCCATTTTTCGGCTTGCAGGCCCTTGGCGTAGCCCGTGTGCGTTTTATCTGCGCGGCGCATAACGGTTTAGTCCTTGTTCCGCAGTAATAACGCGCGCTGATAGACATCCCCCTTACGCCAGCCGCTTTCGGTGGCGACATAGGCAGCAGCGTCTTTTACGCGCAAGCCCTTCTCTGTCATCACTTTCTGCAACAACGTATCAATTGCAGCGTTATCCCAGGCTTGCACACCCGCATTTGCATCAGGTGCGCCTACAATAACCACAATCTCACCCTTCGGTTCCCCCGCTTCCGCATAATGCGCGGCAAGATCAGAAAGCGTACCACGCCGCACTTCTTCAAACTTCTTGGTCAGCTCTCGCGCCATAGCGGCTGGGCGGTTGCCAAAGACAACAGCCATATCTGCAAGGCTCGCAGCAAGCCTTGGCCCCGTTTCGTAAAATATCAACGTCGCTGGAATAGCTTTTAAATCTGCAAGTGCTGCACGCCGCCCTGCTGTTTTTGGGGGCAAAAAACCGCCGAAATAAAACCGGTCAGATGGCAAGCCAGACAATACCAACCCCGTCAACGACGCAGACGCCCCCGGAATACAGGTCACGAAAATGTCATGCTCCACACATAATTCCACCAGTTTATAACCAGGATCGGAAATCAACGGCATACCCGCATCGGAGATCAGGGCCACAGCCTTGCCCTGTTGCAGCATTTTGAGAATTTTGGGCCGCATTTCAGCGGCATTATGGTCGTGATAGGGTATGCGCGAGGCAGATATACCATAAGCCGAAGCCAGCTTGCCGGCTTCGCGCGTATCTTCGCAGGCAATTGTATCGGCATGGCGTAGCGTTTCCAGCGCGCGCAGGGTAATATCGCCCAAATTGCCAATCGGCGTGGCAATAATATAAAGTCCCGGTGTAAGATGGATATCCTGATCGGCCATATCTGCGCTGTGCCTTCACTCTTTATAAATTTAAACGATACCGGAGATTTGTCTTGAAACCACTATACGCAAAACTGACACATTCCTTAAAATGTTTCTTCCTGATGACAGCAACGGCTCTTTTGCTGACCGCCTGCAGCGGTGGTGGTGGTGGATACAGCGGTTCCACGCCTTGGGGTATGGACGGTAGTCAGAGCGTTGTGAGCCAAGACCCCGGCAGCCAGCCCGATATTGCATGGCAAACCTCGCATCAACGCCGCACACTGGCCGATGATGCGGCGGCGCAAGCGCAAACCATGGACAAACCTGCCCAAAAAGCACTGGCCAATAGCCGCAAAGTCACCGTGGCCATGCTCTTGCCCCTGACGGGCCAACACGCCGAATTGGGACAAGCGATGCTGAAAGCTGCCCAAATGGCGCTATTCGATGTCGGCAGCGCCGCTTTTGAACTGGTACCACATGATACACGCAGCACCACCGCCGGTGCTGCAGATGCTGCCCGCCGCGCGGCTGCCAACGGCACGGACCTTGTCCTCGGCCCGATCTTTTCAGAAGACGTCAAAGCCGCTAAGCCCTTCACCAGCAGTGCCAATATTCCCATGATCGCCTTTACGACGGATTGGAAACTGGCGGATCGCAATACCTACATCATGGGCTTTTTGCCCTTCGCACAAGTGGCCCGCGTGACGCAATACGCACAAAGCAAAGGCCTGTCGCAATTTGCAACCTATGCCCCGCAAACAGAATATTGCGATGTGGTGATTGGTACCCTGCAACGCACGGGTGCACGCATTGTACGTGTTGGCCGCTTTGCCCCCGGCACCAACGAAATGCCCAAACTGGTCGAGGAATTTGCAACCCAGAACCGCACCATTGGCGCGGATGGCCAAGACAGCTTCGCTTTTGACACGCTTATGCTGCCCGTCGGCGGAGAAAGCCTGCGCGCTGTTATTTCCCTGCTGGATATAAACGGCATCACCAACGAAAAAACCCGTCTTATCGGCACAGGCCTTTGGGATGATGAAAGCCTCACACAAAACCCCGGCCTGTTTGGCGGCTGGTTTGCAGCGCCCGATCCTGCACTGCGCACCGATTTTGAAAAACGCTATCAACAAAACTACGGCACCGTACCGCCACGCCTGACCACGCTAGCTTACGATGCAACGGCCCTGTCGGCTGTTTTATCACGTGGCGGCACGGGTAACGGCGATACTTACGCACGCAACCGCCTGACCAACCCGCGCGGCTTTGCGGGCGTGGACGGCGTTTTCCGTTTCCGCACAGATGGCCTGTCGGAACGCGGCTTGGCGGTACTGGAAATCCAAAGCGGGCGCGCCCGTGTGGTAGATCCGGCCCCGACAGCCTTCGTCGCATCCGGTAGTTAAGACGCCCGCTACACCAAGGAATATCGCGATGAACTTACCTTTGATACAAAGCAAAATTGCGCGTGCCTGCACGGCTGCGGGTAGAAACACGGACGCAGCATCGCTGATCGCCGTCAGCAAAAACCAGACGCCCGATAGCATCCGCCTGATGTTGCACGCGGGACAACGCCGCTTTGGGGAAAACCGCATACAAGACGCCCTTGAAAAATGGCCCCCCTTGCGTGCCGAATTCCCTGACGTCGAATTACATTTCATTGGCCAGTTACAAAGCAATAAAGCAAAAGATGCGGTGAGCCTCTTTGACGTCATTCACACACTGGACCGTGTATCGCTGGCCGAAGCCTTGCACAAGGAAATGCAAAAACAAAACCGGATGCTGCCCTGCTTCATACAGATCAATACCGGAGACGAACCGCAAAAAGGCGGCATTGCCCCAGCCGAGCTTGAAAACTTC
>JBGTNC010000206.1:0-2252 GCA_041743265.1 Alphaproteobacteria bacterium
ATGGCGGCTTCGTCAGCGGTGGAATGAACCACAACGCTTTCAATGCCCATCTCACGGCAGGCGCGCACAATGCGCAGCGCAATTTCGCCACGGTTGGCGATCAGGATTTTTTTAAACATTTTTTATAGCCTCTGTTACCGGTACGGCGGTTAACAATGCGCCGTACTACACGTTCTTTCTCTTACTCGATGATCAACATCGTTTGGCCGAATTCGACCGGTGATGCATCGTCGACCAGAATATCGGTCACGGTGCCGGATTTTTCGGCTTTGATCGGGTTCATCACTTTCATGGCTTCGATGATCAGCAGTGTATCGCCAGCTTTGACCGTGGCACCTTTGGAGACAAACGATGGTGCGTTCGGCTCGGACTGCAAATAGACCGTACCAACCATGGGGGATTTCACCGCGCCGGGGTGGTTGTCCGCACTCAAGGCGGCCACATTGCCAGTTTGTGCAGCCGCAGGGGCAGCCAATGCAGGGGCGGCGGCCGCAACGGCGACAGGGGCTGCCTGTACGCTCATGCTTTTGGTCACGCGGATACGTTTGTCACCATCGGCAACTTCAATTTCGGTCAGACCGGTTTCGTTCAAAAGGCCGGCAAGGTTCTTGATCGCCTCGTGGTCGATTTTCATGGCAGACATTTCAGGGGTCCTCTCTTGTTCAGGTCGGTCTTGTTCGGGTGAGCGGGTCACAGCCAGCGCGTCTTTGGATTTTGTCATGGTGTTTATTCCTTGGAAAAATGTGTGAACGTCAGGCGTCATCGTCCAGCTGCGCGCGCATTGCTTCCAGCGCCAGCAGATAGCCGTGACCGCCAAAACCGCAAATAACCCCTGCGGCCACAGGGGACACGTAGGAGTGATGGCGGAAGGCTTCGCGTTTGTAGATATTGCTGAGGTGTACTTCGATGATAGGGATATCCAGAAGTTTCAGCGCGTCATGAATGGCAATCGATGTATGCGAATAAGCGGCGGCGTTGATGATCATACCGGAAAAGCCTTCGCGGGCCTGCTGGATGATGGTCACCATTTCGCCTTCGCTATTGGTCTGGCGAAAATCTATCGTCAGCCCCAGCTCGCCCGCCAGCTCTTCGCATTCCAGCGCAATCGCGCTCAGGTTCTTGAAACCGTAGACATCCGGCTCGCGCACCCCAAGCATATTCAGATTGGGACCGTTCAGAACAAGAATATTGTGACGCTGTTTGGCCAAGCCAACCTCGTGATTACCATTATTAATAGACAGGCGACTTTATAACATACGGGAAAGGCCCCGCGAGTCAAAAATAGTTTCCGTAATGCAATAACGAGTCCGCCAATTGTATTTTTTCTTTTGTTTTCAATGGTAGGCGCGTTTTATGGCATTTTTGCGGGGCACAAAAGACGGTGGGCGGCTTTGTGGCTTTGCATGTGGCGGCCGCTTTTGTGTAGAGTTGGTACACTTCAAGGGCATTAAAAGACAAAGGGGGCTTGCATGTCGATGCAGGGATTGGCTGCGGTTATTACAGGATCCACAAGCGGGATCGGCTTGGGCATCGCCCGCCAGATGGCGCAGGCGGGGGCAGACATTTTGCTCAACGGGCTTGGCGACATGGCCGAGATTGAAAAAACCAGATTAGAGCTGGAACGTGAATTCGGCACGCGCGTGTTTTATCACGGCGCCGATATGCGCAAGCCCGATGATATTCGTGCCATGGTTCAGGCTGCTGAAAAATCATTCGGCAAAGTGGATGTGCTGGTGAACAACGCTGGCATCCAGCACACGGCGCGGGTCGAAGGTTTTTCCGATGAACGTTGGAACGATATTATCTCCATCAACCTCTCTGCCGCTTTTTTTGCATCCAAAGCCGCTTTGGCCGGTATGCAGCAGCGCGGGTTTGGTCGCATCATCAACGTGGCGTCCGTGCATGGCCTTGTGGCATCCAAAGAAAAAGCGGCCTATGTCGCGGCCAAGCACGGCATTATCGGTTTGACCAAAACCATCGCGCTGGAAAATGCCGAGGGCAGCAAAATTACCTGTAATGCCATTTGTCCGGGTTGGGTTTTAACGCCGCTGGTACAAAAACAAATTGATGATCGCGCCACAGCCGGCAGCTTGTCCAAAGACGATGCTGCAAGGTTGTTATTAGGTGAAAAACAACCCGCGCTGGATTTTGTAACGACAGAACAAATCGGCCAGCTGGCAGTGTATCTGTGCAGCGACGCGGCAAAGATGATCACGGGCGCCAGCCTGCCCGTCGATGGTGGTTGGACCGCG